>CAZKYR010000001.1:0-23359 GCA_964557035.1 uncultured Bacteroides sp.
CACCGACGTTCGCGTAGCCATCGAACAGCTGCCCGAATTTGACGAGGCGACTGCCGTCGAGCTCACTCAGGATCTCGCTGACCTGTGGGCCGCAAAAGCCACCACTGCTTACAAAAATCTCGGCGACTACCTGCTTGTCAAGTTTATGGACGGCAACGTCAAAAAAACCGACGAGAACCACAACTTCATGTACACCGAGGACGGCATGCCCGTGACGCCCAACTGGCCCGGATATGACGAGCGCTACTACCGCTCGATCGTCAACGACGCCGGCGAGCGTCTCAAAGTTCGTGAGGTGAAATTCTGAGTGCGACGCAACTTGAGAAAACCGACCTAAAAACAAAGAAATCAATGCGAACAGACGAACAGCTGCAAGGCGTGACGCTGCTGGGCAACACCGGCGTCAAATATCCTACCGAATATTGTCCCGAGATACTCGAGACGTTTGACAACAAACACCCCGAGAATGAATACCTGGTGACATTTAATTGTCCTGAGTTCACATCGCTCTGCCCCAAAACCGGGCAGCCCGATTTTGCCTCCATCATCATCAACTACATCCCGCGCGTGAAGATGGTCGAGAGCAAAAGCCTCAAGCTCTACCTGTTCAGTTTTCGCAACCACGGTGACTTTCACGAGGACTGTGTCAACATCATCATGAAAGACCTTGTCAAACTGATGGACCCGCGTTATCTCGAGGTGAAGGGCATCTTCACTCCGCGCGGAGGCATCTCAATTTATCCGTTTGCAAACTATGGCGACCCTGATCATCAAGAGATGGTCAGGGCTCGCCTCTTAGCCTCATTCCCTGACAAATAACAATGAAACAGCTATTAAAAAACACCTTGCCGGCATTGCTAATTGCCTTTGGCCTGGCGCTTCTGGGCATCTTCATCAAAGCCGGATTCGCGACCTTCTCAGACCGCGACCGCACCGTCACAGTGCGCGGCCTCGCCGAGCTCGAAGTCAAGGCTAACAAAGTCACATGGCCAATCGTATTCAAACAAGTCGGCAACGACCTGACAGCTATATACGACCAAAATCAGGCCACCAACAACGCCATCATCAAATTTTTGACCGACAACGGCATCAGTCAGGACGAAATCTCGGTCAACCCGCCCGACATCGTCGACATGCAGGCCGAGATGTATGGCAACAACAACAATCCCTATCGCTACAACGTCACCTCGGTCATCGTCGTGGTGTCGGAGAATGTCGACAAGGTGCGCGAACTGATACAACGCCAAAGCGAACTGCTGCGCAACGGCATCGCCATCACAGACGGCGGATGGGAATATCGCATCTCATACGAGTACACCGACCTCAACTCAATCAAGCCCGACATGATCGGCGAGGCAACAGAGTCGGCACGACTTGCAGGCCAGAAATTTGCCAACGACTCACACAGCAAACTCGGCAAAATCAAAACCGCCACCCAGGGTCAGTTCACCATCGAGGACCGCGACCCCAACACCCCGTATATCAAAGACATCCGCGTGGTGTCGACCATCACCTTCTACCTCGAGGACTAACAGTCACCCCCCTATGCACGACCACCACGACATAGAGGCCATCATGGCTCACAAAGGGGTGCGTCCCACCGCCAACCGCATCCTCGTGCTCAAAGCACTCATCAATGCAGCCGGGCCGATGTCGCTGGTAGAGATTGAGAGTGCGATGCCCACGATGGAGCGGTCGACAATCTTCAGGTCTCTAACCACTTTGGCCGCAGCCGACGTGCTACACAGCATCGAGGATGGCATGGGGACAGTAAAATACGAAGTTTGTACAGGGCGTGACGAATGTACCTCAGACGACCGTCACGCCCACTTTTATTGCACAGAGTGCCACCGCACCTATTGCTTCAAGACCGAGCGCATACCCGACATCAGCTATCCCGACGGGTTTGAAGTGCAAACGGTAAACTACCTCGCCAAAGGGATCTGTCCCAAATGTAAGAGCCTGTCTGACAACAAATCTTAACGATATGTTCTAAGAGCGTGAAACGCAAAGGCTTCGGAGTGCGGTACAAAATAATGGTCATAGCGTGAAACGCAAGAACTGTCTGTGCGCCCACTTCCCACGCGCATTCATGGACAAATAACCACGCGTATTCGTGGACAAAAAAAAGGTGTCTCGCGACACCTTCAATCCAATTATTAACCTTAAATCTAATACCATGAAAACACAGTGCAAATCTTGCATTTGCATAGGTATAACGTAACAAAGTATGCATAAGTTTGCACCAAAGCCCGATTTAACATATTTTAACTATCTCGATTAATCGTTTTTTTGTATTTTTGCGGCAAAAACCGGACACTAACGAGACAATTCCGTGACCACCTAAATATTAATTTTTTTATGAGAATACGTATTCTTGTCGTTGACGATGAGGAAAGCATCTGCGACCAGCTGCAGTACAACCTTGAGAAAGCCGGCTATGACGTCGACTGCGCATACAGCGCCGAGGAGGCCCTCGGGCGCAATCTGGCGCAGTATTCGCTGATTATATCTGACATCATGATGGACCGCATGAGTGGCTTTGACTTTGCACGCGAAATCAAACGCAATGCCGAGACTGAGAATGTGCCGCTCATATTCTGCTCTGCACTGACCGGTGAGGATGAGACAGTAATGGGTCTCAACATCGGCGCTGACGACTACATCACCAAACCTTACGACATCAACATCGTGCTGGCGCGCGTGAACGCCGTGCTCAGGCGCAACAAGGGGCGCCACACACCCGTTGCAATCCCAGCAGCAAACACTCACCAACATCATGCACAGGCCGCCACACCGGCAGCACAGACAAATCGTCCCGGCTATCTGCCTGACATCGTGTTCAAAGGCATCCGCATAGACCAGAACGAAAAATGCTGCTACATAGACGGCAACCCGATCAGATTGACCGAGCGCGAGTACTCGTTGCTCCACTTCTTTTTGACCAACCGCAACCACATCTTCTCGCGCAGTGAGATCATCGAACACGTCTGGAAAGGCCGCAGCATCGGCAACCGCGTTGTTGACACCAACATCACGCGCCTGAAGCCCAAAATAGAACCATACAATAACTTCGTAACCAGACCGGGATTCGGTTATGGATTCAAAGACGAGCTTTAGTTTTCACTGGCGGATGTTCATGCCGCTCGCGCTGACATTGTGGCTGGCCCTGACACTGATAATCATGATTCAGTATCAGATCAACTCAATGGTGGCGCGCGACAGTCTGCGTCACACCCTGTCACGTGTCAACGAATACCTGATACGCGACGTGGAGACCGGCACAGACCCCGAACGCACCGTCAGATTTCTGGACTCCTACCTCAAAAAGACACACCTGCAGGACATCAGTCTTGCGGTGTATGACAACCACACCGGCGAACGTCTGTTTCACTCAGGATTTGACCTGCCCGCTCCGGTGGGAGATTCAATCCGTGAAGCTGAGTTCTATCACGCACCGACCGGATATAATCTCCCTATCGACAACAATGGCCGTCAGCTGAGCCTCGAGCCCAACCGCGTGTTCTACTCACAGGTGTCGCTCTGCAGCAACGGCGACCGCGTCGTGCAGGTCGTGATGCCAAACAACCTCGAGGTGTCGACCTACAACTATGTGCGCCTCAACAAATATTTTGTTGCGGCGACCGTCTGCGTCGGCATTTTGGCCACAATCTTCTGCTTCTTCTTCACCCGACACATGGCGCGCAACATCTCGCTGCTGCGCGAATTTGCCGCCCGTGCCGCCCGGGACGACAACTTCAACGAGCTTGACAAATTCTCAAATGACGAGCTTGGCGACATATCGCGTCAGATCGTGCACATGTACTCGACACGCACCGCTGCCGTGGCCGCGCGTGAACAAGAGCACAAAGTGGCACTGCGCGCCGTCCAAGAGAAGTCAGAGGTCAAACGCCAGCTGACAAACAACATCAACCACGAGCTCAAGACACCGACAACCATCATCAAAGGCTACATCGACACCATCTTGAGCGACCCTGAGATGCCCGAGGCAACTCGCACACGATTCCTGGTCAAGACACAAGTGCAAGTCGAACGTCTGGTGCAGATGCTCAACGACCTGTCGACACTGACGCGCATGGAAGACGGCTCATCGACAATCAGGACCGAGAAAGTCGACATGCACGAACTGATCTTCACGCTTGCCAACGACCTCACCGAGAGCGGTTTGCTCAAAGACATCACGTTTGAAAACGATATACCGTTCGGCTGCAAAGTCATCGGCAATGAGAATTCTCTGCTAAACAATGTGTTCATGAACTTGGCAAAAAATGCCATCAACTACGCCAAATGTACGCGGATGGGCTGTAAACTGCTGAGTGAGAACGAAAAATACTGCACATTTGTCTTTTGGGACAACGGCACGGGTGTGCCACCCGAGCACCTGCCACATCTGTTCGAACGGTTCTATCGCGTCGACGATGGCCGGGCGCGCAAAAACGGTGGCACCGGCCTCGGTCTGCCCATCGTCAAAGACACCATCACCGCTTTGCAAGGCTCGGCAAGTATGCGCAACGGCACGCCACATGGCCTCGAGTGCGTGTTCACCCTGCCACGATGGGTTGATCACCCACAAGAAGCGACCGACCAATCGACCGACAAAACATCTGACCAATCAACACAAGACGGCAAAATTTAACACTGCCGTCTCGTGTCATTTTTATAAACCCGGCTAAATCGACAGAATGTAGCCTGTCAAAAAAAGAATAATATATTAACAAATAGATACTTATGAAAACAAACACATGTTTTAGACACGCGCTGTCACTCCTTGTCGCATGCATGGGAATAAGCAGTGCCAGTGCAAGTGCCAAGGCTACCGAACCTAATGACAGCACGTTGGCCGCTCCGCGCAAAGAATACAAATTCAAGCTCGCTCATCCTGTCGAGGATTTTGACAACTATTTCAGCGCCATCTACTATGTCAACGGCAAGTCGGTCTACAACCTGCGCAACAACGAGGTCATATATACATCTGACTCTCTCAAATCTTTAAAAGTAAGTCCGTTAGGCAACATAGCCGTCACCGTGACCACAAAGAAAAACGGTTCGACGATCAAACTGCATTCGCTGCTCGATGCCAACACAAAGGTGCACGAATTCAAGACAAATGAGGTGGGCCGAGGCCCGCGCGCCGTCGCTTTCTCGCCCGACTCACGCAAATTGTATGTCGCCTCAGGAAACAAAATCTTGGTGTTTGAGACACGCAAGTATAAAAAAACCGGCGAATGGGACACTCCCTTCACAGCCGACGAAATCGTTGTCAGCCCCAACGACTATTACCTCGCAATCACCGACGGCAACGAGGTGTTGGTCTACAACACCGAGAACGGCAACGTGCGCAAGGATGTCGACTTTGACGCCAAAGTGGCTTGCATGACATTCTCAAACGACAACACATCGTTCGGCATCCTCACCGACGACGGTCTGTTCAGCATCTACAAGACCCGCGACTATGTGATTGACCAGACACTCGAGGATCTCGGCGGCGGTGTGTTCGCCCTCTTCAACCCCGACGACAAATATGTCGCCATCGCCGACAGCCCGTCACACGTGGTGTTTATCAACACTCTTGACACCGATGAGCGTCACACGCTTGACACCCCCGGCAACACGCACAAAATCATGTTCCAGACCGACAACAACAACCGCACGTTCCTCACATACGACTCATCAGAACGTGAAGTGACCGTCGACCCGAAAAAGAACAAAAAAGTGGTCAAAGAGACAAATCTCTTCACCGCCAACCTCATCAACAACCTCATCCCCTACTATGCCAAGCTGATAAATGACGAAGTTGAGCGCCGCATGAACGAGTGGATGAAGATGATGCCCGGCGAGTCTCTCGAGGACTATCGCCTCCGTGTCAACGATGAGACACGCGCACGTCAGCGCCGCATCTTTGAGGACGAGGCTGCCACTGGCTTTGCCGGCGACCTGGTGAAGATGGCGACCGTGTCGTTTGGCAACTACAACCGCGAGAATGATGTATTGGCCATCAACTTTGACAAGATGCCCACCATCCTGCTGCCGGTGCCCGAGGATGACGTGACAGCGTTTGTCGACCCCAACGACCTCGATTTTCGCGATGTCAAGTACGGACTGACATCAAATGACACGTTTGAGATGATCTATGCCAACGTGTACAACAAAAAGAACTCAAAGAACTATACCTACGACAACACCGACCGCACGGTCGACTTCCTCGCATCAGACGAGGCATACGTGCCGCTCGAGCTGATACAGCAAGCCAAGATGGAGGAGCTGCGTCTGCAAGAGATCAAAGACGAGGTGATGGCACAGGCCAAGAGCAGCAACATACTGTCTGACCACACCAACATTACCGTTGACTCGCGCATCGAGAGCGACAACGATGCCGACGGCAACGCAATTCTCAACTACATCGTCGACGTGACCTATCAGGTTGACCCTGACTACTCGGCACAAGAGGATTTTGCCCCGGGCAAATATCACATCGCGCAGTCGGGCGCCGCATCGGCCATGCTCGACATCGTCAAACAGGCCTTTGAGGGCGAACTGGCGCAATATGTCACCGAGGGTGGCAAGCTGCAAGTCAACATCACCGGCATGGCCGACGCGCTGCCCATCCACGGCATGATAGCCTACGACGGTGCATTCGGCGACCTCGAGGATGAGCCGGTCTATTGCAACGATGAGCTGACCCCGATGACAGTGACACGCCGCTCAGGCATCACCTCAAACCCGCAACTGGCATTTGTGCGCGCCACTGCCGTCAAAGACTATTTGACCAACAATATACCGTCGATCAATAAGATGCGCACCGACTACCGCACGTTCATCGAGGTGACCGAGGGGACAGGCGGTGAGTATCGCCGTATCAACGTCAGATTCAAGTTCTTTGACGTTTTCAAAGACCGCTAAAAACCAACTATGATTAGACAAAAGAGATACACGCACAGCAGATGCGGGGTAGCGGCGATTTTGACCGCCACCTTGGCATTGGCAGGCTCTGAGGCATTCGCATTGCCATGTCCCGATAACCTCGACCCCGAGGTAGCGGCGGCCGAGGAGGTTGTCACCCCCACTCCTGACGAAGCAGCATACGACGAGGTTCAGTCGCTCGCAACAGGGGCGGCAGACGACCGTTTATATGACGCGGTTTTACGTTGTTATAAATCAAACCTGGCGGTCGCAACCGACCCTGCCACGCTGCCGGCAGACGCACGACGCGCCCGCAGCATCATCGCTTCGATCACGCCGATGTTGCAAGATGGCGCGGCATACTTCTCGGGGAAAGGCGACAGTGACCGGGCGGTTGCAATGGCATGTGCCTTTGTCGATGTGTGCGAATCGCCCGACTACAAGGAGTATAACATCAAGTACAACAAGACGCTCTACCCCAAAATGGCCTATTTTGCAGCGGCAGGCGCATACAACACAGGCGACTATGCGGGTGCCATCCCCTATCTGAAGGCATACATCGGCACAGGCGACCAGTCGCACCGTCACGATGTGTTCAAATTTTTGGGGCAGGCGGCTATCAACTCGGGGCGCTACAACTTGGCGACAATGGCAGCCCTCGACGGCTCTGTCAGCTATCCCGACGACATCAACCTGATAAACATCGGCATCAATGCCGCCATGGAGACGGGCGACGCCGACGCGCTGCAGACACTGCTAACACGCGCAAAAGCGATACAGCCCGACGATGAGCGATATGACAAAATACAGGGCAAGCTCTATGAGGACGCACAAGACTTCCAACGTGCAGCCCGTCACTATGCGACACTGCTCGAAAAGAAGCCAAACTCGCTCGAATATGCCAAGCACCTGGCGCTCAACCGCTTTAATCTTGGCGTGTGGTATTACAACAAGGCATACACCTCAGAGGATGAGAAATCGGCCAAGCGTGCCGCGCGCCAGGCGACAGAGTACTTCACGGCCGCAATCGGTTCGCTCAACGAGTTGCTCGACAACGACCCGTACGACGTTATGACCCTCAGAGCCATCGGCACAGCCTATCGCTGCATCGATGACAAGGAGCATTTCAACGCCATCAACGACCGTCTGGCCACGTTGGGTGTGGGGGCGGTGTCAGACCGCGACATACCGCGCCTGATGTCGACCGACGACTCGTTGGCACAGCGCCGCAAAGCGACCGCCATGGCCGAAAAGGAGTCGTTAGGGGGTGAGAGCTATGGCGAATATGAGCGCAAGTTTGTCGAGAATGACCTGTCGGGCTGGCTCGCCAAAGACTCGTATGAGACGATGGATGAGTATAACGCGCGTGTAAATCCGTCGACACGTGCCGCAAAAGTCGAGGAGGCACGCCGACGCGCGCTTGATGCGTATGTCAGCACCCACACCGGCACCCTCTACCCGTCAGAATTTGTTCTGCACCCCTACGATGCCGACAACCGCACATTCATGATCAGCAACGACGAGTTAGGTCAAATTGTCATCAACGTGCCGCGCGAAAACAACGAGGCGGCCGTGTTTGAGGCTCTCTGGTCTGACGCCAAGCTGCGCAACCCGCAATATTATGTCTATGACGACAAGCTGATGTTGCGCTCGCTCGACATCGCCATCCCGGTAGGACGCACCTACCACTATGAGGTGACGAACGCACCCGCCTACAACAACACCGAGATCGATGTCAAATGGGATGAGCTTGTGGCTGATAATACGCCCAAGACACCGGGACGCCCCACCGTGACGACAAACAAGGTGACCATCGGCGGCTCGGGAGCCAAAAGCGACATCGACCTCAACATCCCGGTCAACGCCACCGACAACGACCGCACATTTGCCGTCATCATCGCCAACGAGAATTACTCGATGGTGTCAGACGTGCAATATGCCATCAACGACGGGTCGGCGTTCGCACAATATTGCAACCTGACGCTCGGTCTGCCGACCAACAACATCCGCACTTACACCGACGCGACCTACGGTGTCTTCCTGCGCGCGCTGTCAGACATCAGCGACATCGCCAAGGCGTATGACGGCGACATCAATGTCATCTTCTACTACGCCGGCCACGGCATCCCCGAGGAGTCGACCAAGGATGCATACCTGCTGCCTGTCGACGGTGACGGCCGCCACACGGCCGGCTGCTATCCGTTGAGCACCCTCTATGCCGACCTGGGCAAAACGGGCGCCAACTCGGTGTCGGTTTTCATTGACGCCTGCTTCAGCGGCTCTGACCGCTCGGGCGACGTGCTCGATAAGACCCGCGGCATCGCGCTCGTGCCCAAAAAGACCGATCCGCGAGGCAACATGTTCATCTTCACGGCTGCCTCAGACGATCAGACAGCACTCCCCTACGCCGACAAACAGCATGGCCTGTTCACCTACTTCCTGCTCAAAAAGCTACAGGAGACAGGCGGTAACGTCACCATGGGCGAGCTGGTCGACGCGGTCGGCACCGACGTGCGCCGTCAGTCGCTGTTGGTCAACAAAAAGCAACAGACCCCTGTCTACTCGGTGTCGGGCAACATGTCAGACACATGGCACTCACATAAGCTGATAAAGAAATGAGACTCAAACAGATAACAACTGCCCTACTGGCCATATTCATGGTCGGCGCGGCCTCAGCCTCGGACATCAAGACTGTGAGCGGCACAGCGGTGTATTACCTGACCGACTATGACACGACCAAAGGTGCCAAGGAGAAAGCCGTCGAGCAGGCGCGTCTCGATGCCATCGCACGCGAATTTGGCACATCGGTGATACAAACATTTGACCAGAACGAGATTATCAGCAACGGGCAGGAAAGCACGCATGTGGATATATACAGCTCGACAGAGGTCAACGGTGAGTGGATCGCCGACATCGACGAACCGGTGGTCGAGGTCAAACCCGATGCCGACGGCAAAATATTTGCCACAGCCAAAGTCAAAGGCAAAGCACGCAAGCTAAGCAACAACAGCGTCGAGTTTGCCGCGTCAGCGCTGCGCAACGGCACCGATGAGCGGTTTCGCGACTCGGACTTTCGCAACGACGACCGGCTTTATCTGCAATTCAAGTCACCGACTGACGGTTATTTAGCGGTCTATCTGGTTGATGACCAACAAAACGCCTATTGCCTGTTCCCCTACATGTCAAACAGCACAGGGCAGTTCAAGGTGTCGCATGGCACTGAGTATGTGCTGTTTGACCCCAAGCACCGCTATGACGGCGATGGTGGCGACGTTGATGAATTCAAGCTGACATGCGAGCCCGGAACGGTGGAAATCAACCGTCTGTATGTCATCTTCTCGCCAAAACCGTTCACCAAAGCTCTCGACACTCAGGTTGACGACGGATTGCCCCGCCAGCTCAGCTATCGCGAGTTCAACAAATGGCTGACCAACTGCCGCAATCGCGACGACCGCATGGGACAGTCGGTCATAAAACTTAGATTATCAAATTTATAACAACTTTTAAACCTTATCGAAATGAAAAAATTTATTGCACTCATCATGGCTCTGTGCCTGATCACACCTGTGGCTGTTCATGCAGACATTGCAAAGGAACTGGCTAAAAAACAGAACAAAGAGTATAAAGCTAAGCTTAAAGAATACAAGAAAGATGGCTGGAAAGTGTATGGCAGCTCGCACACCATTGACGTGGCTCTGCTCAAGCACTATGACAAGCTGAACCAGCTCGGCGATGACGGCCGCGAGGTGATGGGCGAGGCGACCAATTGCAAATCGCGCAACATCGGCCACCAGATGGCTATCAACAATGCTTGCACCACCTACGCACAGCAGGCCGGCAGCACTCTCAAAGGCCGCGTTGTCAGCGACATGGGCGCTGACGGCACCAACCTCGACGCCGAGTTTGACCACTTCTACGCAGCCTACGAGCGCCAGATCGAGAAAGAGATCCGCGGCGAGATGACCGAATCGTTCTCTTTGATCAAAGAGAGACCCGACGGCACATGCAGCATCCAGACCTACTTTATCGTGAGCGAGTCGGCCGCAACTGCAGCCCGCGTACGCGCATACGAGAACGCCCTCAAAGAGAGCGAGGCCGCACAACGCTATGCTGACAAAATCAGCGAATTTGTGAGAGACGGATTCAATCAATGATGCCGCCGAGCATACGATGACACCCCGCAAAATTTTAACCGCACTGATTGTACTCGGGCTGCCGATGGCGGCCCGGGCACAATCGCACACGTCGGGTGCGAAAAGTTCGTATGACGAGTTCAGGCAGAGTTTGCTGTCAGGCTATCAGGAATACCGACAAAACATCCTCGACGACTATGACAGTTTTCTCGAGGGGATTTGGGCTGACTATGAGGCGAACGCGCCGATAAAGCGCGACAGCAAGCCAAAGCCGGCCCGCATACCGACTGTCCCTGTGGCCACACCACCTGCCGCCCATGCTCCTGCGACACCCGCAACACCGGCCGCGAAGGCTCCCGAGGCGACGACAAAGCCTGCCGCACCCGTAGCCGAGGCGCCGTCAACGCCTGCTCAACCCGCCAAACCGGCGGCCGGACAGGCCGACAAACCGAGCCGGACTTCAGCACCGTCAGCACCCTCTCAGCGTGCGCGCGACTTCATGTTCTACTCGATGTCGGTTGGCGTACCTGCGATGGCTACTCCGGCTGACCTCAATCCGTCAACCCCGGCCGACTATGGCGCAGCATGGCGCGAGCTAAAAAAAACACGCCTGGTGAGCGATGTCATCCCGGCTCTGCAACGCGCGGCAAAGGATCACAACCTCAACGACTACTTTGAGTATGAGCTCGTGCGCGAATATGTCGACAACGTGCATGGGTCACTGAGCACGGCGATGCGTGCGGCGATGAAGCATTTTATCCTCGCCAACATGCACTATGACGTGCGTCTGGCGGTTGCCAACGGCGTTGACCCGATGCTGTTGCTGACTTTTGACCAACAGGTGTTTGCGCGTCCCTATCTGACTCTCGACGGGCGGTCATACTATGTCTTCCCCGACGATGACGCCAAGCTCGAGGCGCTTGCCAACGCCACCATCCGCACATGCTCAATCCCCGCCGACATGGACAAGGGTGAGAAAATGGACCTGCGGGTGAGCGAGATGAAAATCCCCTACTCCCCTTTGGCCTACGAGTTTGCGTTTGACGGCGTTGCTGTCAAAGGTGAGGTCAACGGCAACCTCAAGCCGATGCTCAAGCACTACCCGCAGATGCCGATCGGCGACTTCGCGGCGTCAATGGTCAGCCCCGAGGTGCGCGCCGAGATTGTGTCGCAGGTGAAGGCCCAGATCGGCGACAAACCTGATCTCGACACCGTCAACCGCCTGTTGCACTTGGTGCAGTACGGATTCCAATACGCCACCGACGAGAAGCAGCACGGATATGAAAAGCCCTACTTTTTTGAGGAGATGCTGTTCTATCCTCAGTGCGACTGCGAGGACCGCGCCATCTTCTACTCTTACCTGCTCAAGAATGTCTTAGGGGTTGAAAACCACATCATCCAGTATCCCGGACACGAGTCGCTGGCATTGCACATCGATGACCCCGAGGTGAGCGGCGACGGATATGAGCACGAGGGGAAACAGTTTTACATCTCTGACCCCACCTACATGGGTGCCAACACCGGACTGTGTATGCCCACATACGCCCGGCGCACACCCCGCATAGATTTTGTATGTAAATGATTTAGAACGCTATGAATGTATCAGTGATAGCAATCGGTGACGAGCTGCTGATCGGGCAGGTCACCGACACCAACTCGGGATTCATCGCCCGCACCATCGCTCCGGCCGGTTGGTCCCTGCGCGAGGTGATGCTCGTGCACGACGATGCGGACGCAATCAAAAGTGCCATCGACCGCGCCATGTCGCACTCAGAGGTGGTGATCACCACCGGCGGCCTCGGCCCGACCAAGGATGACATCACCAAAACGGTGCTGTGCGACTATTTTGGCGGGACGCTGCGCACCGACCCCTCGGTGCTCGAGAATGTCAAGTCACTGATGGCTCGCCGAGGGCTGATGCTCAACGACCTGACTGCCGCTCAGGCGGTGGTGCCGACATCGTGTCGCGTGATCAACAACCGTGTCGGCACTGCGCCGGTGATGTGGTTTGAGCAGAACGGCCACACCTTGGTGTCACTGCCGGGCGTGCCGTCAGAGATGTGCGAAATGTTTGGCCATGAGGTGTTCGCACAGCTGCTCGAGACCTACGGAGCTGCCGAGACAATTGCCCACAGGGTGATTTTAGTGGCCGGCATCACTGAGAGCGCCACTGCCGAGAAGTTAGCGCAGATTGAAAATGATTTACCTGACTATCTGCATCTTGCCTATCTTCCCGACGGCGGGTTGGTGCGTCTGAGGCTCGACGGACATCATCGCCGCGGTGAGTTTATCAATGGTGAGCTCGACCGCTATGAGAGCGCCATCATCGGCGCGCTCGGCGACAAAGTGCTGTGGCGCGGCGACATGACGCTGCCTCAGATCGTGCTGTCGCTGATGCGTCGCGCTCATCTGACCCTGTCGACAGCCGAGAGCTGCACAGGCGGCAACATCGCGCACACCATCACGCTGGTGCCCGGCAGCTCGGACGTGTTCAACGGCGGCGTGGTGTCGTATAGCAACGAATTGAAAATTAACATATTGGGCGTCAAACCCGATGCTATCAACGAGCATGGAGCGGTGAGCGAAACCGTCGTGGCGATGATGGCCGAGGGGGCGCGCCGTGTCACCGCATCAGACTATGCCGTGGCGACGTCGGGCATCGCCGGCCCCTCAGGAGGCACCCCCGAAAAGCCGGTCGGCACCGTGTGCATCGCCGTGTCGGGGCCCGATGGCACCCACACCGCCACTCACCGGTTCAACGGCACGCGAGCCACGGTCATCGACCGCGCCACAAAGATGGCTCTGATCACCCTAATCAGAAGATTGTCAGCGGCTGAGGCTTAAAAGACGCTATTGACAAAACAACTAAAAAACAAACGCTCTCAATGGACAGATTTTTGCGTGTAGCGGCAGCTGTGCCGCGGGTATCACCTTCTGATTGTCAGGCAAATGCTGATGCAATCGTGGAATTGATTGACACAATTGTCGCTCGCGAAGGGGCCGAGGTGATCGTCACCCCCGAGATGTCGGTGACCGCCTACACCTGTGCCGACCTGTTTGGACAGGACACTCTGCTCGACGCGGCCGAGGAGGGGGTGAAACGCATCGCGCGACGGACGGCGCATCACGACGCGCTCATCGCCGTGGGCGCGCCGGTGAGACATGCCGGGGCACTCTACAACTGCGCCGTGATGATGCGCCGCGGCCAGATTGTCGGCATCGTCCCCAAGATCTACCTGCCCACGTATGGCGAGTTCTACGAGGCTCGCTGGTGGCGCAGCGGTGCTGACGTTGAGGCGATTGTCGCGTTTGCCGGCAGCGAGGGTGTGCCGATGCGCGCCAACCGGATTTTTGCCGCTCCCGACGGCACGGCTGTCGGCGTGGAACTGTGCGAGGACCTCTGGACTCCAGCGCCCCCGTCGAGCCGTCAGGCGCAGGCCGGTGCGCAGGTGATACTCAACCTGTCGGCCTCAGACGACGTCATCGGCAAATATGACTACCTGCGGGCGCTCGTGGCGGGACAGTCGGGGCGTTGCATCTGCGCATACGTCTATGCGTCAGCCGGTTTTGGCGAGTCGTCGACCGACCTTGTGTTTGACGGCAAGGCGCTGATAGCCGAGAACGGCACCATGCGCCGTCAGGGCAAACGGTGGCAACACGAGCCGCAATATGTGACGTATGACATTGACATAGACGCCATTAACCACGACCGTCGCACCCGCAACACATTTGCACCCCTCGACCCGGTCAGCGAGGTGACCCGCACGACGATCGAGCCGTGGCACTACACGTCAGGGCGACTGCAGCGCGACATCGCCCGGCATCCTTTTGTGCCGGCCGACGACGAGGCCATCGACCGCCGCGCCGACGAGATTATCAGCATCCAGGCGGCCGGACTGGCACGCCGCCTGAGCCACACACGCTGTCACAGCCTCGTGGTGGGCATTTCGGGAGGTCTCGACTCCACGTTAGCACTACTGGTTGCGGTGAAGGCGTTTGACAGCTTAGGACTTAACCGCAAAGGGATTACGGGTATCACTATGCCCGGTTTCGGCACCACCGACCGCACGCACGACAACGCCGTCGAGCTGATGCACACGCTCGGCGTGAGCGATGTCGAAATCCCTATCACCGAGGCCGTTATGCAGCATTTTGCCGCCATCGGGCACGACCCGTCGGTGCACGACGTGACGTATGAGAACTGTCAGGCACGCGAGCGCACCCAGATATTGATGGATATGGCCAACCGACTCAACGGCATGGTTTTGGGCACGGGAGACCTGAGCGAACTGGCACTCGGATGGGCCACCTACAACGGCGACCAGATGTCGATGTACGGCGTCAACGCCGGTGTGCCCAAGACGCTTGTCAAATACCTCGTGCGGTGGTTTGCCCGACGCGCTGAGGGGGCACAACGACGTGTGCTCGAGGATATTATCGACACCCCCATCAGTCCCGAACTGATTCCGGCCGCAGCCGACGGCACCATCGCCCAAAAGACCGAAGACCTTGTCGGGCCATACGAGCTACACGACTTCTTCCTCTACAACATGCTGCGCCATGGCGCATCGCCGCGCAAGATCAGACGTCTTGCCTGTCAGGCGTTTGAGGGAGTGTATGACGAGGGGGTGATCGATCATTGGCTGCGCACGTTCGTGCGGCGTTTTTTTGCGCAGCAGTTCAAACGTTCGTGCATGCCCGACGGACCCAAGGTAGGCAGCATCTGCCTGTCACCGCGCGGCGACTGGCGCATGCCCTCCGACGCCCTCTGTCGCGCCTGGCTCGCCGAAATTTAATGTTTTGTTAAATTTGGAGGGGATGTGCAAATGTTTGTGAATATTTGGTAAATAATTCGTATCTTTGCGGTGTATATCGCAACTGCAAATCTCATAGCGCTAATTCACAATAAATCACTTAAATATAACTTAATTACAATCACAATGAAGAAGTTTTTACTTTTCATCGCATGCGTCTTTTGCTTATCGGCTGCCTCCGCAGGCACTGTGAGCATTTCGACTTCTGATTGGAGCACTCTGTTCACAACAGATGGCACTGATTTTGTCGCTACAAAAGACGGCTACACCATTTCACTTCTCAAAAACACCTCGAGCACTGCCTTGATAGCTCCCTCGTCAACAGACTTGCGCGTCTATGTAGGTGCGCAATTGAAGATAGAGGCTCCTGCCGGACAGATGATGACCGACATCAAATTTACTGTTGCAAAAAGCAGCAAAGCTTCGAGCAATTCTGATCTCACCCTGTCAACCGGTTGGAATTTTAACGGCTCTGTTTCAACAACCGCCAATTCGACTTTCAATACCGTATCTGACGGCGACGACACTTTCGTGATGACAGCCAGCAAGCAGTTGCGTCTTAGCGCCATCGAGATCACCTACTCTGAGTCTGAGGTGCCGACAGTGGCTCGCCCGGTGATCACATTTGACGAGGCTACCTCTGAGGTAACCATCACCTGCGAGACCGAGGGCGCCGAGATCCGCTACACTGACAACGAGGCCGCACTCGCCCCCGAGTCATGGACACTCTATGAGAGCCCGTTCACCGTGAGCGAGAGCACAACCATCTATGCTGTCGCCTTCAAGGACGGCAATGCCAGCAGCAAGGCACAGCTCGCCATTGTCGTGCCGGTCTACTACACATCAATCGCCGACATCCTGGCCAAGGCTGCCAACAACGAGGTCATTGACTACAAAGGCGAACTGACATTTGTGTACGCCAACGGCCAGTATGCCTACGTCACCGACGGCAAGGACTACATGCTCCTCTATGGCAACAACGCCACCGTGGCAGAGTGGGAGAACGGCCAGAAATTCGACGGCTTCAGCGGCAAATATACCGTCTACAACGGTCTGCCCGAAATCGCAGCCGGCTACACCATCGGCACCGCCGGCGAGAAAGGGGAGGCCGTGATGCCCACCACAATGAATATCAACGACCTGACATCGGCCGACCTCAACCGCTATGTCGAGTTTGTCAACATGTCGGTCGAGGGCGACAACCTTCTCATCGAGGATGAGGAGGGTAGCACTCTCAAGCTCTATCAGCGCTTTGGTGTCGACATCCCCACCGGCACAGGCTACACCGTGACAGGCTTCTACTCTGTCTTTAAAACTGACTATCAGCTCTATCCCGTGGCGTTCAAGGCCGGCAACGATGACGCCGAGCCCGTGGCACCCGTGTTCACCCCCGCCGGCGGCACCATCAAACGCGCCACCGAGGTGACCATCGACGGCAAAGGCTTTGAGGTGATGTACTCGTTTGACTATGACGAGGCTGACGTTGAGGCTGCCGAGTGGATCGAGTACACCGGTCCGTTCACCATCGACGACACATGCGTCATCACCGCCTACACCTACAACAGCAAGGGTGACAAGAGTGAGTATGTGAAAGCCGAGTTCTACTACGACGGCGAGATCGTGCCTCCCGAGGGTGGCGATTACACCTTTGACTTCACCACACCGAGCGAGCTGATTCCGGCAGTCGAGACTCCTGAGACAGTTTCGAGCGGCACACTTATCGCAGGCACCGTCTTTGAGTCAGAGCCCGCCGCAGTGACCGTTTGCTTCACCGCTGCCGAGGGCGCCAATGAGTCTCAGACACCCAAGCTGTGGCTCACAAAGAACGGCACTGAGGCACGCTTCTTCAAAGGCAGCACCCTGACAGTGGCAGCCGAGGAGGGTTATCAGCTCACAAAAATCGAATTCATCGGCGGCGGCATCAGCAACCTTGAGTTGTACGGTGACGCAGCCGGCTCATACATCGACGGCATCTGGACCGCATCGACCGTAGCCGATCAGAGCGAGGTTGAGACATCAGCTGTCAAGAGCGTGACATTTATCGGCAACCAGAGCAGTGGCGGCAAAATCATCACCTCAATCAAGGTGCTCTACGATGTCGACACCACCACCGGCATCGAGAACGTATCAGCCGAGGAGAACGGCGTGGCCGAGTACTACAACCTGCAGGGCGTACGCGTGGCCAACCCCACCGCCGGCAAGCTCTACATCAAACGCCAAGGCAACAAAGTGACCAAAGTGATCATGTAATGTGATCGCGACCCATATCGCAACGCCAATGGCCGCCCCCACCCGAGGGCGGCCATTTTTTTGCGCGCGGCGGGGGCGGTTAAATTTTGGTTAAATTTGGGGGAGATGGAGCAAATGTTGGTATATATTGGAAAAAATTGTGTATCTTTGCGGCGTCATTATCAATTTCTACCCTATCTGAGCTGCCGGCTCTGCTTTATAACCTGAACTGTCAGCTCTTTAACAAAATTATGAGCGACCAACCGCATATATGTACGTTCATCCTCAAATATGAGCCGTCAGCGTGCTGACATATACGAGATTCACTAAATTGCAATTAACAACTAAATATAAACCAATTACATTCACAATGAGGAAGTTTTTACTTTTCTTGGTATGCGTCTTTTGCTTATCGGCCGCATCAGCGGGCACGATGAGCATTTCGACATCTGACTGGGGTTCCTTGTTCTCTGCAAGTGGCTCCAACTATGTCGCCACAAAAGACGGCTACACCATTTCGCTTATCAAAAACACATCAACCACTGCTTTGGTTGCTCCATCTTCAACTGACTTGCGCGTTTATATAGGTGCACAGTTGAAGATCGAGGCTCCTACCGGTCAAAAGATGACCGGCATCAAGTTTACTGTGGCCAGTGGCGGCAAAGCAACCAGCAACTCAGACATCACACTGTCAACCGGATGGTCTGTCAGCGGCACCGTATCGACAACCGCAAATTCGACTTTCAGCGCTGTCTCGTCTGCCGGTGACGACACTTTCGTTCTGACAGCCACCAAGCAGCTTCGTCTCAAAGCCATCGAAGTAACTTATACTGAAGATGGCGGTAGCACTGACCCTGAGGACTATACAGCTGCATTTGATGGCGAAGAATATAAGCTGAATGTCGGTGACGCAATGCAGCTCTTTGAAGTTGGCTCTAAGCACCCGACATTTACTTACGCATACAACACCGGGGGCATCATTTCTATTGATGCTAACGGCAAAATTACGGCACTCGCTCCAGGCGATGAATATGTGACATGCACATGGGAGGCAAGCAATGGCTTCTCTGCAAGCACTAAAGATGTAATATTTGAGGTGAAAGTCACCGAACCGGTCATTGAGCCCAACGTCCCCATGACAGCGAAGTTTGTCGCTTCTGAGAATTACAGTACTAACGCCGCGGATCTAACCGAAGGCAAAGTAGGTAAAATCACTTTCTCATGGGCTAAAGGATCAAGCTCAAATTCTCCTAAATACTATACAAGCGACACTACCGCTCGTGTGTATAACGGCAACACGCTGACTGTGTCTGCGCCCGACGGCTTTGAAATAACGAAAATTGTATTTGAATATAGCCAAAATAAAACATTATCTGCCACAGTAGACAAAGGCTCATTTACCTCTCCGACTTGGACAGACCAAGATAAAGGTGGAATTAACGCAGTAGTATTCTCATGTTCAAGCACATCATATATCAAAAATATTACTGTCACATACCACAAAAAAGGTCCGAAGGCTTACGTTGCTCCGTTTGACAATGGTACATATGAGATGACGGTCGGGCAGACTACGGCTCTCAATTTCGGCGAAAAGCATCCCGACACGTTTACATACACATTCGACCCTGCAGATCAAGAGCTCATCACCATCGATGCAGAGGGCAATATTAAGGCCGTGAAAGGTGGCAACACTGTAATGGTGACCTGCTCTTGGGACGCTGACACCAACTTCACCGCCGGCAGCGCCGATTTCATGGTCACCGTAAAAAAGAAGGTCTACAACCCCGACTTCAAGGAAACGTACAAAGTCGGTAAAGACCACACTGAGCAGTTGACACTGGGCGAAGATCACCCCGAAATCACCTTTGTATACGATGAGGAAGTCATCACCATCGACGCTGATGGCACAATTACGCCTATCAAAGAGGGCGAGACCACTGTGATGTGCGAGTGGGGCGATGACTATTTTGAAAAGGGCAACAGAGAGTTCACCGTCATTGTGACAGATAAAAAGGTCTACGAGCCGAGCTTTGCCGAGGGCGAATACACCTGGTTGCTCAACGAGCCAGTCGAGCTCCCCTTGGGCACCCACCCTGTGCTTACATTCGTTTGCGAACCCGATGATGTGATATCGATCAACGCTGAGACCGGCGCAATTGAGATTCTCAAGGCCGGCGATGTATTCGTGACTTGCACCTGGGAGGAGACCGAGGAATATAAAGGCGGCGAGGCCGACTTCACCGTCACTGTCAACAAGCTCACATACGACCCGCACTTTGAGAACCTGACTCTCAAACCTGGCGACACCGTGACACTTGATCTTGGCGAGAACCACCCCGAGGATGTACTTTTTGTTTCGTCAGACGATAAAATCGCGACCGTCGATGCCGAGACACGCCTTCTCACTGCCAAAAAGGCCGGCGTAGCGACCGTCACCTGCATATGGCCCGGCGACGACACCTACAACTCGTCAAGCGACAACCTGACATTCAAAGTCACAGTTGCCAACGAGACACTGGTTGCAACCCTGGTAGCCAAAGATGAGTATGCGTCGCTGATTTCAGGAAGTGAGACTAACGCAGTTCTCGATAAGAAGACAACCGAAAAGGGCCAGATTACCTTTAAATGGGATGGTGCTAACGGAACTACAAAAGTAGCCTACTATAAAGCCGAAACTTCAGTCCGTTTCTATAAGGACAACAAGCTGACAATTTCTGCGCCTGAGACCTACGATATCACAGAGATTGCTTTTGAAACTACAGGTGGATCATACACATTAAACGTCAAAGCTGATGTAGGCACCGTCAACTCAGAAAAATGGGTGAACAAAGACGCAGATGGCAACGAGATAAATGTTAACTCGGTTACTTTTACTGCCAATGCTCAATCTCGTATCACCAAGATCACGGTTCACTATGCCGTGAAAACGGGCGTGAAGATCCCTGCTACACTCAAATGGGTAGATGCAAACGATGCAACCACCGAGGTTGATGAGTTCCACTGCGAGCCGTCGACAACTGACGAGAAGCTCCCCCTGCTGGTCGTTGACCCCGTGAAAGCAGCATCGGTTGTGACCCTGACTTCGTCTAACCCTGATGTTGCCATCATTGGCGAGGATAAGCAAATTGTCATCAACAAGCAGGCCGACGGCGAGGCTGTCATCACCGCCACCATCTCGGAGGATGATGAACACTACACCGCCGCCACCGCGTCTTACAAGCTCGTGGTGCACAGAAAAGAGAATGTAGACCTCATTTGGCGCGATGCCGACAACAACGCCGTGACCGGCGAATATCACTTCAAACTCGGCGATGAGAACGCCTTCGTACCGACTCTCACAGTCGCTGAGGGCGAAGATGTGAAAGCCCTCGAGGCCGTGGTTCTTGAGTCGTCTGTCCCCGGTATAGTCGAGATAGATGGCCTCACAGTGACTCCGAAAGCACTTGGCAAGACTGTCATCACCGCATCGTTCGACGAGAACAACGACTTCTTCAAAGGCAACCCTGTTTCATACACCCTCGTTGTTGACGGCAAATTGCAAGTCAAACTTCAATGGATCGATGCTCAGGGCAATCAGGTGACAGAGTTTGCATACAACTTCAAAAACCAGAGCGAGCTGCCGACACTCAAAATCGGCAACCCTGATGCCGAAGGAGTCGTGATTGTCGAGTCAGACAACAAGGCTGTAGCATCGGTTGACGAGAACAACATCGTCACCGTCAACAAAGTCGGTACCGCCGTCATCACGGCGTTTATCGATGCCGACAACGAGCACTACAAGGCAACCCCGGTGTCATACACCCTCACCGTCACCGACTGCGAGCTGCCGACAACTATCACGATCTCATCGTTTAATTACGATAAAACCGCGTATGAGGCAAAAACGTATGAAGAGAAAGGGATCACCTATTCGGCTGTCCTGTCAAATCAAAGCGGCAACATCGCCCTCAACGCAGGCAACGACAACGGCAAGGCAGCTGCGCTTGTTGTGTCTGAGAATAACAACAACATGATCATCGAGTCAATCGATATCGAGTTTGGTGCCACCGTAAACAGCGGCGTGAATGTATATGCTATGAACAAGTGCTTTGAGGCACCTAAAAAAGCTGCCGGCGCATACAATGTGGACGAGAATGCTATCAAAGTTGAATCGAGCCTCACGACAAGCAAAAATGTCAAGATCGGCAAGACTGCATTTGCAATCCAGGGCCTCGGCGCAAAACAGGTGCAGATCAAGTCAATCAAGGTGAACTACTTCATGCACAAATACCACGAGATGACACCTCACCCCGATAATGTAAAATATAACGAGACCACAGGATGCATCACCGTGCAGCACGATCTCGACGGCGTGACACTTCACTACAAGTACACACCCGCCCAGACATCAAAAATTCATGTGCTTGCACTCGACCATGGCGACTTCACAGAAGCTGACAAGGAAGACGACACTCACACGATGAACGGCATCACCGGCCCCGGTACGGTTGAATATTATGGCTACCACGAGGGCTCTGACATCCAGGGCCCGACCAATGCACTCCGCATCAACGACAATGGCACCACCACCGGCATCGAGAATGTCATCGACTGTGCATGGACCGACGACGTCGAGTACTACAACCTGCAGGGCGTCAAGGTGAAAAACCCCGCACCCGGCAACCTGTACATCAAACGCCAAGGCAACCAAGTGACCAAAGTGATCATGTAATGCCGAGGCATAAGAATTGACCAAAGTGATCATGTAAACTGATCGCGACCCATACAACGCCAATGGCCGCCCCCACCCGAGGGCGGCCATTTTTTTTGAGAGGTATCACAAATAAGGTCGTTAAGGTCTTTAGGGTCTTTAAGGACCTTAAGGTCATTAAGGCCAACCGAACGCCGCCCAACGCATTGATGGTCTGGCGCGATGTAGGGACGCACGGCCCGTGCGTCCACGGGGCGTTGGCGTAGCCAACGGCGGCGAGGCGCCGCGGCCATTATGCCATCCGGATGGGCGGACGCACGAGCCGTGCGTCCCTACACCATCCGGGTGCAACGTGGGGTGTCACCATCCGGGCGGAACGCGGGGGGCACCATCCGGGTGCAACGTGGGGTGTCACCATCCGGGTGCAACGTGGGGTGTCACCATCCGGGGGACACCCGGGGGGCACCATCCGGGTGGAACGCGGGGGGCACAATCCAGGGTGGGCATAAAGCGAGCGAGGGCGTGCCGGTTGGCACGCCCTCGGTGAGGTGTAGCAGGGTGGAGATCAGAGC
>CAZKYR010000002.1:0-1513 GCA_964557035.1 uncultured Bacteroides sp.
GGCGGCCGAAGACACTGCGGGTGCCGGTGCCGGTGCGGTCGCTTTTGTCGATGCCGTTGTCAAGGATGTCGCGCATCAGGTCGAGATACTGTTTCATGTCGTTTTGAATCTGTTGGCGTCGCGGGCCGTTTTCTTTTCGATATTTTTGTTGAGGGCGTCGGTGAGGTCGATGCCTGTTTGATTGGCGATCGCGCATGTGACCCACAGCAGATCGGCGAGCTCGTCGGCCAGATTGAGGTTGTCGCCCGGTTTGGCAACCTGGTCGCCATATTGCCGCGCCATCACGCGTGCCACCTCGCCTGCTTCTTCGGCCAAAATGGCCATGTTGGTGAGGGGCGAATGATAGCCGTTGCCGATTGTGTTGATCCAGCGGTCAACGGTCTCTTGTGCTTCTTTGAGTGTCATTCGCGCAGTTTTGAGTCTATGATGATGGTGACAGGCCCGTCATTGACGAGGTCTACAAGCATGTGTGTGCCAAATTGACCTTGCTGTGTAGGTCGGCCGGTGAGTCGTTGAAGTTCGGCGCAGTAGAGTTGATAGAGCGGTATGGCGAGGTCGTGTCCGGCGGCGCGGATGTATGACGGCCGGTTCCCCTTGCGTGTCGAGGCGGTGAGAGTGAATTGGCTCACTGCCAATATCTCCCCGCCAACGTCGGTGACCGAGCGGTTCATCACGCCTGCCTCGTCGTCAAAGATGCGCAAGCCGACAGTCTTGGCGGCCAACCACTTGACATCGTCGGCGGTGTCATCGTGCTCGACGCCTACCAGCACCAACAGACCGTGGTTGACAGCGCCGACACATTGGCCGCCGACAGTCACCGATGCGCGGGCGACGCGTTGTATAACCAGTCTCATTACTCTGTGATGCTGTAGTTTATGAAGTGTATCAGTGGCTTGAGGACCATGAACAGCTCGGCCGCACGTGCCGGCCACTCGGGGTCTTCAAAAAAGTGCTCGTCGAGAGGGCAATAGCGTCCGAGGTTTTTATATTTGACTACGTCGATAAAGGGGTCGGTGTCGGCAAAGCCTTTTGGCGGTCGTTTGAGCGATTCGCCGAACCATCCGGGATAGTAGCGTTCGAGTGCGGGTGCAGACAATATCTCGGCGAACTCCTCGTGATTGTCGACGATCGCCCGTCGCACTTTGCGCAGCAGGGCGCTGTCGAGACACCACAATCCGCCATACAGTCCGCTGCCGCGGTTGACGTCATCGGGTCCCATCTCGAGATAGTAGCCGGCGCGCTCGCTGTGTCGGCCACCCTCTTGAAAGATGGCTGAGAAATAGGTTTTGTAGGGAGACTTGTCGGGCGAGAAGCGGGTGTCTCGATAGAATCTGTACATGCAGCCTTTGTCATTAAGCGATGCGAGTGTCGGGTCGCCCTCCTTCATGTACGCAAGCAGACGGCTGATGTCGGCACTCCATGCGGCGCGCAGCTCGTCATATTCGGTCTTATGTTCTGCAAACCATGCCCGATCGTTGTGTCGGCTCACACGGCGCAAAAAGTCATATAATTG
>CAZKYR010000002.1:1523-19674 GCA_964557035.1 uncultured Bacteroides sp.
TTACATTCTTTGCCCGGCGGCGGATGACCACCGCCAGCTCCCCTTCATAGTCCAGCCGCTCCACAAAGTCAGAGGCGTGGACCGCCCCCTCCGGGCGGTTGAGTGTATTGAGTCCTTTCATGAACAGCACAGGGAAGCCGGGCGGCTCCGAACCCATTTCATTGGCGTGCTCCGCATAATTTTTCCCCACGCAGACGATTTTTGTCGGCTCACACGGCGCTAAAAGTCATATACTCGTTTGATATAAGTCTTTCTCTCTTATCTGATTTTGTCGCACGCAGATGATCGTGCGCAGCCGGGAAAAGGAATTCTCTCCAATGTCTGTATTTTTATAATTCCTCCCACTCCACATCTTCGATCTGGGTCTCGGTGTATTGTGTCTTTTGCCCCTTGTCGTCGGTGACTGTCGTGGTGCTCTGCGTGATGTTGATTTCTTCAAATTTTACATATTCCCCATCCTTGGGCCCATAGCGTTTGCGGGGTTTTTGTGGCGCCTCGGGTTTGCGGGCGCCCGACGCTGCGTTGGGCATGCCGCCAAACATCTGCTCAAAGGCGGCACGTGAGTCGCGCTGCAGACGCCTGATGCGTAGCACCACTTTGAGAATCTGCCAGCCGAAATAGAACAGCAGGGCGAAAAATAGCAATTCGAAAATCATGAGGTGAATCGCAAGTTAGCGTGCCGGTTTGAGGAGGCACATGATGACATAAAGCACCATCGTCCACGCCAATCCGCTGATGCCGACAAAGATGACGAGCAACACGGCGGCTGCGACAATGGCAATCCGCATGTAGTTGTCGCGGAGGCTGAGGTTGTGCGCTTTGAGAGAAAACATGCGCAACCGGCTAACCATCAGCAGCGACATGAACAGGATGATCGAGGCGAGGATGAGCTGTCCGGGCGCCGACATGCCGTCGGGCCGGGCTGCGGTGTCGCCATAGTAGCCATAGAGAAATGACACTGCGCCAATCCAGAAAATTGCATTGGCCGGGATCGGGAGCCCGATAAATGTGGTTGTCTGACGGTCGTCGATATTGAACCGGGCCAGTCGCAACGCTCCCATCACGGGGATAAACAATGCCAGATAGGGAAGCCACTGAGAGGACGCAAACAACTCGATGGCGTTGAACAGCAACATGGCAGGCGCGAGACCGAAGCTGACCAGGTCTGAGAGCGAGTCGAGCTCCTTGCCTAAATTTGAGTATGCGCCCAACAGTCGGGCGGTGAAGCCGTCGAGAAAATCAAAAACTGTCGCCGCGGCGATGAATATCATCGACATTTGGTAGCCCGCGAGCGAGCCGTAGGTCTGTGTGCTGTGAAAAGCAAACACGCACGCCAGGCAGCCGCTCAACAGATTGCAGCAGGTGATTGTATTTGGGATTGACTCAATTAGTTTCTTCATAATTTAAACGCTCTTTGAGGCGTGCAACGCCGGGTCGGTGGCCGGGTTGAGGCGTCCTACCTGGGTGATGCCTCCGGTTGTGGTGTCGCCAATCTTGACCATGATGTCGGTGCCCAGCGGGAGATAGAGGTCTATGCGGGAGCCAAATTTTATAAATCCGGCATGTTCGTCGATTGAGGCCTCCTCGCCCGGGGTGGCGTAGGTGACAATGCGTCGGGCCATCGCACCCGCAACCTGTCTCATCAGCACCTCCTGACCCTCGGGCGTGCGGATGACGATTGTCGACCGCTCGTTGTCGGTGCTCGATTTTGGCAGATATGCGGCCATGAACCGACCCGAATGGTGTTTGGTGTACACTACCTCGCCGTCAACCGGGAACCAATTGGCGTGTACATTTAAAACACTCATGAAGACCGAAAGTTGAATCACCTGACGATGGAGATACTCATCCTCAAACACCTCTTCGCACGCAACCACGCGTCCGTCGGCCGATGCCACCACGGCATTGGTGCGGTTGCCGGTGAAGTCGCGATGAGGACACCTGAAGAAGTTGACCATCAGGGCATATAGCACTGCGCTGATGAGCGTCACCGTGATGGGCATAGCAATCATCCTGTGCCCGAGCCACCAGACTGCTAAATTTATCAATATCATTGCCAACAGCGTGACAATGAGTATGTTGGTTCCTTCGTGATGTATCTTGACTCTCATGACTGACTCTGCGTGATTGTTTTGGGGCTTGACCCTATCAAGCTACAAAGTTAACAATTTTTATCCAATGCAGAGTATCTACTGCTAAAAAAATAGCGTTTTATCCGCTTTAATATGTTTTTTATTTTACCATTTTGGCAAATGACTGAGGCACGGGGGTCTCAAATTCCATCAGCCGGCGCGTGATCGGGTGTGCAAATTTGAGGGTTTGCGCATGGAGTGCCATGCGGTGGATAGGAGACGATTTTGCGCCATATTTGCGGTCGCCGACTATCGGATGGCCCATATCCTTGCAATGCACCCTGATTTGATTTTTGCGGCCGGTGTCGAGGCTCAGTTCGAGCAGCGTGTAGCCATTGCGGCGTCTGAGCACGCGCCAGCGGGTCACCGCCAGTTGCGCGCCGTCGGTCGGCTCGGGCACGGAGTAAACCTCATAGCGCGAGTTCTCGATCAGATAGCTCTTCTCGGTCCCCTCATCGTTCTCGACGCGTCCCTCGACCACGGCCAGATACTTGCGGTCGAGCACCATGTTGTTCCAGTTGTGCTGCATCGCCTCCTTGGCCTTGATGTTTTTGGCAAACAGCATCAGCCCCGAGGTCTGCTGGTCGAGACGGTGAACGATGAAGATTTTGTTGCGCGGATCTTTTTTCTTGAGATAATCCTTGAGGATCGAGTAGGCAGTCCCCTCGCGCACGGCGTCGTTGCCCATCGACAGCAGACCGTACCCTTTGTTGACGACGATGATGTCATCATCCTCATACACGATTTTTAGACGGCGGTTGTAAAACACGACAAACTCACGGCCCAGGTTGACCAGCACCTCTGAGCCGGCCGGCACGGGAGTGTCAAACTGACATGTCACCACACCGTTGACCATCACCTGTTTGTGCTTAAGCAGATTCTTGATGGCGGTGCGTTTGCTCGCGGGCATCGCTGCTGTCAAAAAGGGCATCAGCGTCGTGTCGGTCTGAGGCTTGTCGAGCGCGATGATGTTGTCGCGGCGTACTATCGGTTTTGATGCCATGGTGCGCTGTTATTTACTTTTGCGTGTACGGACTTTTTTGGGCTTTGCATCCTGTTCGGCGATGATCTGACGGCACTCGTCGAGGGTGAGAGCAGCCGGGTCGGCCACGCTCTTGGGTATCTTGTAGTTAGACTTTTTGCAAGCGATATACACACCGTACCGGCCATTGAGAATCTGGATGTCCTTGTCCTCGTCAAACGTCTTGACGATGCGGTTTGACTGCTCGTTGCGTTTTGCCTCGATCAGCTCGACGGCCTCGGGGAGCGTGATGGCTGCCGGGGCAATCTCCTTGGGAATGGACACGAATTTGCCGTCATGCTTGACATACGGGCCAAAACGGCCGATGGCCACGGTCACATCCTTGTCCTCAAAAGTGCCGAGCGTGCGCGGGAACTCAAAGAGCTTGAGCGCCTCCTCGAGCGTGATCGTGCTCACCGACTGACCTTTGAGAAGAGAGGCGAACAGAGGCTTCACATCCCCTTCGCCGTCACCGACCTGCACCAGGGGGCCATATCGGCCTATCTTCACCGACACCGGACGTCCCTCGGGGTCGACTCCCAGCATGCGCTCTCCCACCTTGTGCTCGAGGCGCATGTTCATCGCCTGCTCGACGTCGGGATGGAATGAGTCATAGAAGCTCTTCATCTCGCCGGTCCAGGCGATTTTACCCTCGGCTATGTCGTCAAACCGCTCCTCGATGTTGGCCGTGAAATTAAAGTCGACGATGCCGCCGAAATATTGTGTCAAAAATTCGTTGACAACCTCACCTATGTCGGTTGGCATTAGTTTACCTTTGTCGGCTCCGACCGTCTCGGTGAGGGTCTTGTCAGTCACCTTGCCGTCATGCAGCGTGATGGTGGTGTACTGCCGCTCGACGCCGGGGACATCCCCTTTGACAACATATTCGCGTTGCTGGATGGTGGAGATGGTGGGGGCGTAGGTCGAGGGGCGACCGATGCCCAGCTCCTCCATCTTTTTCACCAGCGAGGCCTCGGTGTAGCGTGCCGGATGCTGAGTGTAGCGCTGTGCGGCGGTGATGGTGTCAGCCATGAGCGTGTCGCCGACAGACATTGCAGGGAGCAAACCGTTGTCGCCCTGTTCATCGTTGTGGTCATCGTCGTTGCTCTCTATGTAGACATTCAGGAAGCCGTCAAACGTGATGACCTCGCCCGAGACGCTGAAATGCTCTGTGCGGGTCGACGGCGTGATGTCGACAGTCGTCTTCTCAAGCTCGGCGTCAGCCATCTGCGAAGCCACGGTGCGTTTCCAGATGAGATTATAGAGCTTTTTCTCTTGCGGAGTGCCGTCGATGGTGTGATTGGAGATATATGTCGGACGGATCGCCTCGTGAGCCTCTTGAGCGCCCTTTGAGCTTGTGTGATAGTGACGCTCCTTGAGGTAGCGTTTGCCCAGGCGGTCGACAATCTCTGTCGCGATGGCGTTCATCGCCAAAGATGACAGGTTGAGCGAGTCGGTACGCATGTAGGTGATATGTCCCGACTCATAGAGACGCTGTGCCACCATCATCGTCTGCGACACCGAGAAGCCAAGCTTGCGGGCAGCCTCCTGCTGGAGCGTCGATGTGGTGAACGGCGGTGCCGGCTGCTTTTTGACAGGGCGCACATTGACATCGGTGACACTGAATGTAGCCTTACGGCAGTCGTCAATAAATGCACGCGCCTCAGCGCCGTCGTGCAGGCGGCGCGACAGGTCGGCACGCAGATGGTGGCCGTCGGCAGTATCAAAGGTAGCCGTCACGCGATAATATTCCTCAGGCACAAACGCCTTGATTTCATGCTCGCGGTCAACGATCAGGCGCACGGCCACCGACTGGACGCGACCCGCCGACAGCGACGGCTTGATTTTTTTCCATAGCACCGGCGACAGCTCAAACCCGACGATGCGGTCGAGCACGCGGCGCGCCTGCTGCGCATCAACGAGATTCATGTCGATTTCGCGCGGGTTGGCGATAGCGTGCAATATGGCATCCTTGGTGATCTCATGGAACACTATGCGGCGCGTCTTCTCGGGCTTGAGCCCCAACACCTCATACAGATGCCACGATATAGCCTCACCCTCGCGGTCCTCATCAGACGCCAGCCACACCATGTCAGCATTCTTGGCCGCTTGCTTGAGCTCGGCTACAAGCTGCTTCTTGTCCTCGGGTATTTCATAAATCGGCTCGAAACCGCGATCGATATCAATGCTGAAGTTCTTCTTGCGCAAATCACGGATGTGACCGCGACTCGACATGACAGTAAAATCCTTGCCCAGAAACTTTTCGATAGTCTTCGCTTTGGCCGGAGACTCCACTATGACGAGGTTTTTTGACATATTAAATGATTTATTAATTATGTGTGGCTGATTTCAAGGGCGCAAAGTTAGCAATAAAAAATCTAACGACGGCTCATTTTAACAAATTTAAACGCCGACCGTTGAGCCAACGTCACTCAAACTCAGTGAACGCCAGCGGCAACAACGCCCTCACCGACGGCACGATATACACCTTGTCGCGTCCGACAAGCAACACATGCACATGGCGTCCGCCCAGAGTCTCATACTCGAGCAGCGCCTGTCGGCATGCCCCGCAGGGAGCCACCGGCTCGGCCACAAACTCACCGTCAGTGCTGCGGGCAGCGATGGCGATGGCCTCAAACCGCGCCTCAGGATAGCGCGCGTGCGCATAGAAACAGGTCGTGCGCTCGGCGCAAGTCCCCGACGGATACGCCACATTCTCTTGATTAGACCCGGCCACGATCTCGCCGTTGTCAAGCCTGATGGCAGCCCCCACACAAAAGTGACTATAAGGAGCATACGACGTCTTTGTCTGCTCGCGGGCAAGCTCAACCAACACCGCGTCGCGCTCATCAAGCTCATCAAACGCCAGCGACACAACCGGGGTACAAATATTAAATTCCTTCATATTTCAATAATAAAACACGCAAAAATACCACATAAAGCTCGTGTGGCCAAAAAAAATCCACAATATATTTGTCAGATAACGCAAAAATGTCTACCTTTGCGCCACAAAAGTCAACCGACCACATCAGCCCGGATGGCGGAATTGGTAGACGCGTCGGTCTCAAACACCGATGGAGCGATCCGTGCCGGTTCGATCCCGGCTCCGGGTACTGAATTGGAGACTCTCACTTTGAGAGTCTCCAATTTCTTTTCCCACCCCTCCCGGCTCATTGGCCTGCTCGATGTGTTTGGCGTGAGGTTGGTCACTCAATAAAATAAGTGTTATAAGGCTCTGACGACTTTGCGGGCGGTGCCGTCGCTGAGGCGCTCGATCAGCAGGCCTGTCGCGCCGTCGGCTGCGGGGCGGCCGTCGAGATGGTAGCGGGCGACGACTGCAGCCTCGCATTCCCCGACAGGTGTGGCCTCGACGCTGCCTGAGGTCGACTTGATGGCGAGCGAGTAGATTTTAGTGCGGTTGACCTTGATGTCTGAGTAGATGTAGGCATAGGTCTCTTCGGGCAGATCAAATTTGACGACGTTGAGTTGGCGGTCTGAGTTGTCAAACCTCACCGGCTCCTGACCGGCGATTTTAACGATGTAGGAGTAGGACTGCGGCTCGGCGTCGATCTCGATGCGTCCGCTGCCTGCCGGCAGCTTGACGGCCATGCCTTTGAAGATGAGCGTGAGGTCGTAGTTAAAAGGTGTGAGGATGTCGAGCAACGCGGGGTCCTCGATTTTTGTGCCGGCACGCCACGGCATGACACCGCCGTCGTCGGCATAATCCATCCTCTCGAGCGAGTAGTAGACGCCGTCGACGATCGTGCCGTTGAGGTCACGGTCGGCGAGGCCCTTGAAATTGGCTTCAAAACCGTTGCTGCAGTCGATGTCGATGTTGCCGTCGGTCTGATAGTCACCAAATCCACGCCATACGGGCGACGTTTTATAGGCCGACTGTGTGCCGTAGGGGGTGCGAAGACGCCACGAACTGTTGTTTGAGAAAATGCCGTTTGACGAGGTCTCGACATCGGCCGGATTCTCCACCATCGAGATGACCTCGACTGCGGTGTTGTAATCGGGCGAAACGTCAAATGCCAGCTCGCCGATAGACTTGATCTGTGACGGGATGAAGATGCGGCGCACGTTGTAGTTGTTGCTGAACGCCTTGTCGCCCACGCGCTCCACACACGGACCGAGATTGATCTCTGATCCGAACGGCACCTTGTAGAACGCCAGTTCGCCGACCTCGCGCAACATCACGGGCAATGTCAGACCTGTCACATTTAAGCACGACCACAACGCGAAATTACCGATATGCTCGACTGTCGAGGGAATATTGATCGTTTTGAGATTGTAGCAGTGGTAAAAGACTGCATCGGGCAATGACTTGAGACCCTCGGGGAGCGACACGGCCGTGAGGTCACTGTTCTTATAAAAGGCACGCTCGCCGAGCTCGCACCCCACAGGCACCGAGACATTTGAGAAGCCGGTAGCCTCATAGAAACAATAGGGCATGATCTGTTCCACTCCCTCACCGATGATGAGCGACCCGATTTGAGCTTTATAGAACGGCTGACCAAAGAACTCTTCGTTAGAACCAAAGCGGTTGATGAAGAAATAATGGTCGGTCTGAGCGTTGACGCAGTTGAACTCAACCTTGTCAAACGTCGTGATCTCGCCAAAGGCATTGTCGCCGATATAGCTGACAGCGGCGGGGAGCGTCAGGCCGGTGAGCGGAGCGCGGTAGAACGTCTCCACACCGATATTTTTGAGCGACTGAGGCAGCGCGACCGTGGTCAGTTTTGTCTCTTTGAACGCCCGGTCGCCGATCGACTCAAGCGTTGAGGGCAACGTCACCTCCTCGAGCGACGTGAAGTAAAATGCGTCGGCGCCGATCGACTTCAGTCCCTCAGGCAGATCGACCTTGCGGACATTAAACTTGTTTTCCCAACGGAAGCAAAAAAGCATGTCGGGGATCGACTCCACATTCGGGCCAAACGTGATGCGGTCACAGCTCGAGCCGTAGAAGGGTGAGTAAATCGCCTCAGCCTCGGTGTGAGCATCGCGGCAATTGTAAGTGATGCGGACAAGATTGTCATTATTGCCAAACGCCCGCTCCCCCAACACTTTGAGGCTCTCGGGCAGGGTGACCGACACGAGTGGCTGACAACTGAAAGCCTCGATGCCGATCTCCTCGAGACCCTCGGGGAGGTTGACCGATGTCAGCAGACAGTTGTACGCACCGTTGCCGTCGCTCGAGAAGGCCGAACGGCCGATCTTGCGCAACGTAGAGGGGAAAGTGATACTCTTGAGCGGAATTTCACAAAACGCATAGTCTCCGATAGTTTCGAGCCCCTCGGGGAGCGTGATAGCCGTGATTTTAGTGTATCTGAAAGCCTTGGCTCCGATATGCCTGATGCTCGAGGGCAACTCGACCGACTCGACGATATTGTATGCCCACTCCGAGCGGTTGCCGTTCATGACAGGAGTATCAAAAATGCCGTCGGCCAACAGTGTCGTGCCGCCTCTGAAAGTTACATGTGACGGCATAAAATCTTGCGCCAGATAGGCAGCGGTCCCAAAATATGAGATGCCGTTCTCGACTTCAAACGACTTCACGACTTTTGTACCCTTAAAGGGATCTCGTCCAAGCTGCTCGAGAGCCGGCGGACAATTGACCGAGGCGAGATTTGCGCAACCCGCAAAAGCGTCTCTCTCAATCACTTTCACAGACTCGGGGAGCGTGATTTCAGCAAACGGGCAATTCAAGAACGCCCTTTCTGCTATATTTTCGAGTCCGGCGTTCAACTTAACATCGGTCAGCGCGGAGCAATTGCTGAAGCAATATTTTGGCACCACCTTTATTAGCGGCGGCAGGGAAATAGAGGTCAGCTTTGTGCAGCCGTCAAAGAGTGACTCGGCTAATCCGGTCAGCTGAGGCGAGAGGGTGACAGCCGAGATGGCCGAACCTGAGAAACATCCGGAGTAGAGCGTGGTGACGTGAGACAGATCTAACCGCAGGTTGCCTGTTTTTGCAAACGCCTGACCTCCGATATACTCGACCGAGGGTGGGATTGACACCTCAGAGAGGTTGCCGGCCTCAAAAAAAGCCTCGGCACCGATATATTGCTCATGGCCGTTAAAAACGACTTCACGCAGGTTGGCCGACTGAGAAAACGCGTCCTGCCCCAGCGCATAGATCGACTCGGGCAACACCACCCGCTCAAATTTTGAGCCGATGAACGCACCCCCCAGGTCGTTGCCCCAGTGGACACAGACCGTGCCGGCGAGAGTGTAGTAGGATGACACCGAGTCGCGCGGCCACAAGGCAAAATGGTCGATGTTGTTCACCCCCATGCTCCCGGTGGGCACCGACACCTTGCGATAGATGCTGCCGTCGAGCTCAAAGTTGACCTTGCTCAGGTCGAGAGTCTTGACAGTGCCTATCAGACCGCTTGCCGTGCCTAAGTACTCGAGGTCGGCAGCGTTGAGGAGACCCTCGACAGTGAGCGTCTCGATCATGTCGGTGTCAGCGTCGACGACGCGGTCGCGGAGTGTGCCCGGAACGGTGACGCTGATGTTGAGGTTATCGCCGGCAACAGCCGCTACGCAAGCGGTCAACATGCACAGCAATGCGAAAAATTTGTGAGTCTTCATCAGTAGTAAGATTGGTTTTTGCGTTTGACATATCCCTCGCACCATCCCTTTTGGGGTCCGGTGCGATGCGGTTAGCACCGGCAAAGATAGCATTTTTTTGTGACACGATTGACCGCGCAGCCGCTAACTTTTCATGCAAACACCGTCAGGCAACAATTAAGGCTGTGTTAAAAATGTTAAATAATATTAATTTACAAATATCTTATTTTACTTTACAATGCGCTGATATACAATGTTTTATAACGGGGGGGGTAAAATGTACAGTTTTGACAATAAGGGTCAAAAATCTGATTAATAATTGTTTATCTAAAAAGTAATTATTTTGGGCTCGTTTCTCAAGACAATCTTAAAATTACTTTCGTGACACTTTGCCACTAAGCTATAAATTAATACCTTTGTATTTCATTACGAAACCTACGCTTATTATCATTTATACTCAATAACCAATCTTACTGTTACACGACAGGCATTTTGCAATGAGACTGATATCGCTAATTCTCACAATGCTGACATCTCTTACCGTCTTCGGCCTTAACTGCGTCGACTCGGTCAGTGTGCACTTTCATGTGGGACATCGATATTTTGATCCCTCATTGAGAAATAACCGCGAGGCGATGGACAACCTTGTGAAGAGTGTTCGCGAGGCTGTTGAAGCCGGCACCGTAGAACACATCACGGTCTATGGCTACGCATCGCCCGAGGGACAGCCTCGTGCCAACGCGCGGCTTGCACGCAAGCGCTGCGCCACCATCGCCCGCTATCTCGTTGACCACACCGGCGTGGACAGCACCCTGATCGAGGAGCGCGCAATGCCCATCTGGAACGACCGTCTGCGCAGCCTCGTGGCGGCCAGCACTTCGCTTCCCTCGCGCGACAAGGTGCTTGACATCCTCGACAACACCCCCGAGCAAGTCTTTGACGCTCAGGGCCGTCTGGTCGACTCGCGCAAGAAGCAACTCATGGACCTCAACGGAGGCCGCACGTGGCAATGGATGTATGAGAACATATTCCCCGATGTCCGCAACGCTGTTGCAATCTCGCTCTACTGCAGCACGGCATCAGATGAGGCGGCAGACGGCAGCGAGACCCCGGAGCTTGCACGGGAGGTCGTATCTCCTGCAGAGTCAGAGAGCACTGACGACATTGAAGAGAACGACATCACTGAGCCTGACTTCTCAGATTTTAACGCCCTGCCCGAACCTGACACTGCTGACGACGCCGAACCCGACGGCACGGCAGCCGCCTACATGCCGTTCCATCGCCTGGCGCTAAAGACCAATGCCCTCTACTACGCGGTCCTTGTCCCCAACCTCGAGCTTGAGTACATGATAGACAAACACTGGTCGGTGGCCGTTGAAGGCAACTTCGCATGGTGGGGCAGATACAAAAATGAGCACAGCTACCGTCTGGCCATATTCGACGGCGAGGCGCGCCGCTGGTTCGGCACACGCGGACCCTGGCACGGGATGTACGCGGGCGTCATTGCCGGTGGAGGCATCTACGACTTTGAGAAAGGCACTCCGGGACACTATGGCTGGGGCGTGATGACAGGTCTGTCGTTCGGCTACATGTGGCCCGTCAGCAGCAGGCTGTCGCTCGAGGCCGAAATCGGCGCGGGCTACATCTTCGCGCGCTACAAGGACTACCGTCCGTATGAAGGACACCATGTCTACCTCTCGACCAAAGAGCTCAACTACGTTGGCCCGATAAAAGCAAAATTCTCGATCGCCTGGCGCTTTTTTGACAGCAACAAACCCAAGAAAGGAGGATCTGCGCGATGAGAAAGTATAGAAGCTACATCGCGGCCGCATTGACGTGCCTCATGGCGTCGACACTGGCATCATGCCGCCAGGAGCTCTGCTATGATCACTACCCCGTGCTCGACCTCAACTTTGAGTGGGAGCGCGAATGGGAGCGCGACTACGGACAGCATCACGAATCGGGCTGGGACAGCGAATATTACGGCTATGAGTACGGAGATCTGCGTCCCGATGAGCCCGAGTGGATCAACATGATCAGCTACTATGCCGACGGCAGCCAGCACGAGAGCTACGTGTCGCCCGACGGCAAGAGCTTTATCGTCGATGCGGGCGAATCGCGCTCAGTGCTGCTCTACAACGGCGACACCGAATGTCTGGTGGTGTCAGACGTGGCATCGCTCGACAATGCGCGTGCGGAGGCCACATCGCGTTCGCGCGGACGCTCGTCGTTGACAGCGATATACGAGAAGCATGCCGGTGCCCGCACCACTAATCCGCCCGATATGCTCTACGCAGCCTATATCGAGAATTTGCCCGGCCTGCAGAATCACGACCGCACAACCCTGTCACCCAAGATGCAGCCGTTGGTCTACACATACGTCATCGACTATCAGTTTGACGAGGGCATCGAGAATGTGGTGATCGCGCGCGGAGCCATCGGCGGCATGGCCGAGTCGGTCTATCTCCGCACCGGCGTCACCTCTGAGAAATCGTCGATCGTCCTCTTTGACTGCAGTCTCAAATCCACCGGTTGCCATGCGAGCGTACGCTCATTCGGCGTGCCCGGCTTCCCCGACATATACTATGGCCGCAACGAGTCATCGGCAGCCGAGCGCAACGTGACGCTCAACCTCGAGGTGATGCTCAAGAGCGGCAAGGTGGTCGAGTTTGACTTTGACGTCTCCGACCAGTTGAAAGATCAGCCCCGAGGGGGTGTGATCAAGGTCGGCGGAATCAAAATCGAGGATCAGCCGAGCAGCAGTGGAGGTGGCAATGCCGGATTCGTCGTCGAGGTATATGACTGGGACGAATATGACGAAATCATCGACCTCCCCGTCGGCAATCAATAGCACAACCGTCAACTATCAATAACACAACGACAAAAAACAAACAAACCAATAACTTAATAATTAATTAATTGTTTAATCACATGAAAAAGAGTTTTTTCTATTTCGCAGCAGGTGCACTGGCCCTGACGGCTTGTACCTCACAAGACGTGGTGGATGACGCAGTCCGCAGTCAGAATGTGATCGGCTTTGAGAACGTGGTCAACAAGATCTCGCGTGCCGACGACATCACCAACTCGCAATTCAAAAGCTTCTATGTGTACGGCTACTACAACAAGGAGGGCGTGAACTTCTCGCCTGTGTTTGAGAACGTACTGGTGTCACGTCTGTCAACCAACGATGGCTGGACATACAAGACTACCACCGAGGACTACCGCTATTGGATCCCCGGTGCAAAGTATCACTTCTATGCCTATAGCTGCGGCGACGGCAGCCAGCTCGACAACGTCAAATGTGAATCACTTGACGACGGCACCAGCAGCTTTTATATCGCCAACTACATCTGCGATGCTACCCATCAGACCGACCTGATCTTTGCCTTTAACTCAGCTTCTGACGAAAAGGGCATCGAGGGTAAGGAATCAGCCAACCAGGATGTAGCGCTCAACTTCACACACCTACTCTCTAAGGTCAACGCCACTTTCTCAAGCGGTTTCCCCAAAGGCTATGAGGTGCAGATCAGCAATGTCACCATCCGCAACATCGCCGATCAGGGTTCATTCCTCTACCAGCCCACCCCGGCCGTGGCAGAGGGCGAGACAAAGGCCCCGACACATGTCTGGAGCGCTATACGCGTGGCTGACGACGCCAATGTAGTACTTTGGGCTGAGTCAGATCCCATCTCGGTAAAATTCACCGACACTGCAGCCACCAACACCATGGACTCTAACTCAGCTTACGTGATCCCCAACAGGTACAATGACCCGAACGTGACCATCAACTTCACCATTGATGTAAAAGACCAGGACACTGTGATCATGCACAAGGATCTGATCGGCTACTTCCAGCCCACCTGGCTCCCCGGCTACACCTACACCTACAACATCGTGGTTGACGGCAACGCAGCCAAACTCGACGTCATCGGCTTCACCACAACCGTGGATGAGGAGGGTAACATCGTAGCAGCAGACTGGGGCGGCACCGACACCACTGATACTACAATCAACTTCAACAAGACAAACTAATCACAGCCTCTGAGCCTTGGAGTCGGTTCAGGCCGACCCCAAGGCTCCAAGCCACTGACTCAACAGACTGCGCCTGCCGGACCGGAGCCGGGGGCGCAGTCATCAGAGTCGGCTTGACAATCACTTAATCACAGGATATTAATCCTCACTTTATCCTCTCTCACCCCATTAACTTAAAAGAGACAAAAATGGCAGCTCTGCGACACTACATATCAATGCTGACACTAACTTGCCTGATGGCGTCATGCGGCTCGTCCGAGCCTGACGCGCCAACAGCTCGCGGCGCTGTGCAATTTGACAACGAAGCCCTGTCGCGTGCCACCCTCACGACGTCGGGCAATCTCACCGACAGGCCGTTTGCCGTCTACGCCGGCTTGCAAAGTCTAAATAATCTGAGTGACGAATACAACGGCGTCACAATCTGTGACGGAACTGTGGTGAGCTATGATGCCTCGGCCAAGGAGTGGACCTACGACGACCCGCGATACTGGTTTCCGCAGGCCCAATATTCGTTTGTGGCGATTCACCCGGCGAACTCACGCTATGTCAAAAACCCCAAATTTTACAAAGACAATTTTAGCTTCACATACTCCCAACCGTCGGACTACAGTGCCGATGATCTTCTCATGGCGGCCCACCGTCGCAACTACTTAGACGGACCCACCTATCCGGTTCGCTTCAGATTTGAACATCTACTGTCAAATCTCGACGTAGCCGTGACACATAAAGGGGATATACCTGACACCGGTCCCATCAGGATCACGGGTATCACCTTCATGGACATTCCTACTATAGCCGACTACGTTGTGACACCGGCTACGCTCTCTGACAACGCCCAGATGACATCAGACTACACCTACGACGACAGTTCGTACTTTGGTTGGGACATCCGTTCCACATCAGATTTTAGAATCACATTCAAGGACAGTGATCAGACGGCGATAATACCCAACGACAATGTGGCACACTCGCTTTTCTCGGGTAGCAATTCGCTGTTGGTGATACCCAACCCGGCCGAGGAGACCGAAATGGAAATCTCGTACGTTGTCTATGGAAGTGACGGCAATCCCGGCCCGACCACTACCGAGACAGCAATTATCCCTACCGCCTGGGAGCCCGGACGTCGCTATCTGCTCTCGGTGATTATCGTCAACGGCATCGTCAAATTTAGCGTAGATGTGAAAGACTGGGAAGAAACCGACCCTATTGCAACCCCCGTACCAAGAAAATAATTTAGATTTGCCATGAATTTAGCAATCAAACCATTATATATCATTATCGGAGCGACGCTGATGCTTGCCGCCTGTTCGCAAGCCGACGAGCCGCGCGCATCTGTCAGCGACCGCAAGCCGATAAAGTTCCACACATCGATGGTTGAAATCAGCAGCCGCGCAAATATCATCACCGAGGCCAATCTGCCTCACTTCTATGTGACGGCATTTGACATCGACGACCCTGACAAAGTGTTGCCGTCGGGTCTGCGCGACACTCTGTTCTTCAACCAGAAGATTACCGTTACTCCCGGCAGCGATGCGTTGGTATCTCCCAATTGCTGTTGGCCCGACGTAAACAAGGAGACAGACAGGGTGGCATTCTTTAGCTTCTACCCGGGCCTCTCTGACGTGCCCGGGGCGCAGCTGGTCAACAATTCGACAGCGAGCGCGATCGACTGTAAGCTCAAGGACTTCAGCGTGGAAGCAGACATTGCCGATCAGTTTGATTTTATCACGGCCTATAAAATGGGCAAGATGGCCGACAACCTTTTCTCAGGCGTCGAGCTTTCTTTTGCCCATCAGCTCAGCCGCATAGAGATCAAGGCTTTTGGCAAGCACAAAAGCTGCGACATAGAGATAGCCGGCGTGCGCATCGGCGGCACAGGTGTGAAAGGGACATTTGATTTCAAGCCTGTTGAGGGTGGCGGCGAATGGTATGGAGCTCCCGAGCGCGGCATTGTCGAGTATGTCTATCGCAACGGGGACAAAATCGTGACCTTGGGCGCCAATAAGCCTGTCGACTCAAAAAATGCTGTCTCGGTAATGGGCAACCGGCTCGCCGACGGCAATGAAAACTGCGCCATGCTCATCCCTGCGGTTTACGACAAATGGGAATATGACGGCGACAGTCGCAACAGGGACAACAAGATGTATATCAGCGTATTGGTCAGAATCACCGATGCGACTCCCACAGCCGGTATCGAGCCTGAAGAGAAACAGCGCTACCCCTATCGCGACCTCGTGCAGGGCGTCAACGCGCTCAAGGTTCCAAGGGTATATTTTGCCGTCAACAAAGCGACCGGCACCATATCAAAGCAACTCTACAAAAAAGGTGAAGTCTACGACATCAACGACACCAACTACTACTCTGACCCGAAGTGCACTGTCTCATACACGCTTCAGGCAGATGAAGAAGTCAAGGAATTCGGTTGGGCATCCGTGCCCGTGACCGGCAACTGGGAGCCGGGCTATATCTACACCTACATGCTCGACTTCACCCTCGGAGTCGGTGTGCACGACCCTGCCGTCACCACGACGACCCCCGGCGCAGGCGATCCTGTCATAAGCGACAGAGTCAACCTCAACTACTCGGTCAAAGGGTGGAAACCGGGTGGTGGCAACTCATTTACAGTTCCCGGATCATAAAATTACTACCGACATGCCTATGAAACGTATTAATCTTATATCCGCAGCCACTGCCATCGCGCTCCTGCCGCTCATCTGCTGGTCATGCAACGGTGACGACACCGACAACGGCCTCGTTGTCGACGACAACCTCATATCGTTTGTCGCCGACTTGCCGGGCGTGAGCAGTCGCGCCACTCATGACCCTGTAGCGGAGATCGCCAAAGCAGGCTTCACGGTCTCGGCCTTCCGCACCGAAGATGAAGACGGCCCTCTCGAGCCTCATTTCCAGGACGAGATCGTCACCCGCCAGGTCGACGGCATATTCCGCTCAAACGGATGTGTATGGGCGTCAAACGAGAAAAACAAAGGTCATCTTAAATTCTTCGCTTTCCACCCCTCGCGCGTCGAGATGATGGGTCGTGCCGGTGTGGGTGAAGACCACTATGTCTACACAAACGCTACGACCAAAAGCAACGGCCGGATCAACTATGACTACCGCCTGACCAAGTTTCGCATAGCGCCTGACATCTCCCGGCAGGTCGACTTCGTGATAGCGACCGGCGAAGGGAACAAGACTGACAACCTCTACAATGTCATTCCGCTTACATTCGAGCATCAGCTCAGCGGCGTCGAGATCAGCGTGTGGGGTGCCTCAGACCTCTACGACATCGAGGTTGCCGGCGTGCGCATCGGAGGCACCATTGTCGAGGCTGACTTTAGCCTCTCGGACACCATCGACAACGCACCCGCGGGCGAAAACACCATCGGCAAATGGTATATCAACTCATCACCGACACTCGGATATGTCGACTATGTCTTCACGACTGATGATAAGGTAGTGTGTATCAACGCCTCAAATCACAACACCAAAGAGCTTGCCGCCTCCATCATGGGCAACGGCGGCAAAGCGATGCTCATACCCTACAAGCACGACAAATGGAACTATGTCACCGACCGTACCAATTCAAACGGCGGCATGTACTTCAGCGCGCTGATCCGCATGACTGAGCGCGCCGGCGACCAACACCGCATCTTCCCCTCGACCGACCCTCAATCGCAAGACCACATCGTTTATCTGTCGGTGCGTAAATCAGACGGCACAGTCATGGAGCGCCTCGACAAGAACGGCAACGTCTACGGCACCGGCAACAAGTACAACGTTCCGGCCGACGAGGAGGTGCGCCACTATGGTTGGGCGGCAGTCCCCGTCAACGTCGAATGGAAAGCCGGCTACACCTACTCATACGTTCTTGACTATACAAATGGCGTCGGCGTCTACGACCCGGCAAGCGGCAATCCGGCAAGCACCATCATTAATTGGGGTGGTGTAGAAGTCACCACTACTACCGGCAACTGGAGTAGCGGTGCCGTTGTGGGTGGCGTTATCGGTAGCGATAGCAGTAGTGGTAGCTGGGGGTCCTATAATAATAACACGGCCCCTGACGGCACCGTCTGGTGGAAGTGATTGACCTCTTTCTTTCATTCCCGACTTATAAAGCAAAATCAATATGCACAAAATATCAAGAAATATTTTTCGCTTTCATTCGGCAAGTATTTTATTGCTGCTGCTGACATTGACAGGCTGCGCGGATGAACTGCTCATCACATCAGTCAATGAATGTGATGATCCGGGACGCGAAGTCTTGTTGCCTCTGTCACTTGAAGTGGAAGGTATGGTCACTCTAAATGCCACTACCCGCAGCGATTCTCCTGCCAATGACGATGACGATTTTTACCCTACCGTGGAGGATCCCGATCCACGGATTACA
>CAZKYR010000003.1:0-16058 GCA_964557035.1 uncultured Bacteroides sp.
GAGGAGGGGATCCCCTCGGTCGACACGGTGATACGTAAGGTGTTGGCCGGGGGCGTCGATGTCGATGCCGAGATCCTGCACTACAACCGCATCCTCACTGCCGAGGCACCCTTAGGCAATGTAGTGCGACTCCCCAACCACAACCGATGGCTCACGCAGATCAATCCCCGATATGAATTTGACAACCGGCGCTTTGCCGCACGTGTAGGCCTGCATGTCGACATGGAGTCGTGCAATCGCTTCAAAGCATATTTCTCACCCGACCTGATGGCCGCATGCAACATCTCGCAGCGCGTGGGCATACGCCTCGACATCGGCGGAGGTACACGCGCCAATACCTTGTCACAGATGTTTGAGCGCACTCTCTATGCACCCTCAGATCTGAGCTATGTGGCCTCCAACATCCCGATTGACGCACGCCTGACCCTGCGTGTGGGCCCGTTTGCCGGAGGAGCGCTCGAGGTGTGGGGCGGCTATGCGCGCGCCAACGACTATGCCACACCCCTTTGCGCGGGCAACGACTACATTTTCGCACCCTGCGACCTCAAGGCATGGCATGTCGGCGTACGCGCCACCTACAGCTGGCGCGACATCGTGGGCCTCTCGGTGAGCTACGAGGGCGCATCACACGGAGCTGACAGCGGATATTATGCCTGGAACGACCTTGCTAAAGGTGTGTTTGAGGCCTCGGTAGGCGTCACCCCCTGGCGCGGCCTGCGCATCGATGCCGGCTACAGCATGCGCCACGGACGACGTGCCCGGGTGCTCACCGACGACACAGCCCGATGGATCGACCTCGGCAACGCGGCCGACCTCTATGTCGGCGCAGCCTATCGTATCCTCGAGCCGCTGAGCGTATATGCACGCGCCAACAACCTCACAGGCAGCAATGCTCAGCTCCTTCCCGGCCTGCCGATGCAGGGCATCAACTTCACCGCCGGCATAGCATACAAATTCTGATGGTAGTCGGACGATTTGCTCCCTCCCCGACCGGACGCATGCACCTTGGCAATGTGTGGGCGGCCCTGCTGTCATGGCTCTCGGCCAAGAGTCAGGGTGGCCGCTGGATATTGCGTATCGAAGACCTCGACCCGCAGCGGTCGCGCCGCGAGTATGCCCTGCAACTCGAAGACGACCTCCGCTGGCTCGGTCTACACCCCGACGAGGGAGGCCTTGACGGCCTCGGCGAACATGGGCCCTATTGTCAAAGCGAACGTTCGCACCACTATCAAGACGCCCTCGACCGCCTCCACGCCACCGGACTGACCTATCCCTGCACCTGCACACGCGCCGACATCATGGCTACACAGGCACCCCACCGCAGCGACGGACGGGTTGTGTACGCCGGCACATGTCGTCCACCCGTCCTCCCCTGCCACGACGCATTTGAGCATAACGTTGGCCGAGCCGCCATACGCTTAGCCGTCCCCGACAGCGCAATCACCTTTGACGACCGGCTCTTTGGACCACAGAGCGTGCGACTCACCCGTGAGTGCGGCGACTTCGTGCTCAGGCGGGCCGACGGCGCGTGGGCCTATCAGTTGGCAGTCGTCGTCGACGATGCCCTGATGGGAGTCACCGAAGTGGTGCGCGGATGCGACCTGATGCCCTCGGCCGCACAACAGGTCTACCTCTACCGGCTCCTCGGGTACACCCCGCCCCGCTACATGCACCTCCCCCTCCTCGTCAACGAGGCCGGGCAAAGGCTCTCCAAACGCGACGCCTCCCTCAGCATGGCCCAACTGCGTCAGAGCCATAGCGCAGAGCAGATCATCGGCCTCCTGGCACATTATGCCGGCCTCAATCCCGACCGGCAACCCCTCACCCCCGCCTCCCTGCTCACCCGCTACACCCCCGGCACCCTCCCAGCCACCCCCGCCATCACGCTCATAGACCCATACAACTTAGCGCCTGTCTGATTGGCTTGTGAAAATTATTATCTGTGGCAAATTATTGATATATGAAAAATTTTTATTATCTTTGCCACATAACAAGAAACCGCAATCATGAGCAACGCCGTAGCAACAAACCTAAAAAAACTCAGGGAAGCAGCTCGTTACACCCAAGACGAGGTGGCGAAGGCTCTTGACATAACCCGCTCAGCATACAGCAACTACGAGTCAGGAGAAAGAGAAGCCCCTTATGATGTACTTGAAAAAGTATCTGATCTTTTCGGCTGCGATATGTATATCCTCTTTGAGGAGAATGAGAATGCAGATGCAATGATTCTTGTTTCTGCCTTCCGTCTTAATGGACTGACCGATGAGGACACGGTCGAGATCATCCGCTTCAAAGACATAGTCAAATCCTATCTTAAAATGGAGGCAATAGAGGCAAGATGAAGTCTGCATTGTTAAATCTCATTGACCGACAGGTAACCGAATTCCGTCAGAAAGCAGGTCTCAGCGACACACAGGCGGTAAATCTGAAAAGTTTACTGCTCAAACTTAATGTACTTACAGTATTTCGCCCGCTTTCAAAGAATTTTTCCGGCATGAGTCTTAAAAGTCCCGGAGGAGAGCGTTTCATGCTGATTAACAGCAACCAGCCCAGAGGCAGGCAGCATTTTACAATAGCACACGAACTCTACCACCTATTCATTGAGAAAAACCCCATACCTCACAACTGTGGAACGGAGAAAAACAAAAGCGAGTCAGAACAATGTGCCGACGCGTTTGCCCTTAGATTCCTGATGCCTTACAACGCGATTCTGCAAATGATACCGGCAGAGGAATTGAAGGGAACAATTTCGTTAGCAACCGTAATCAGGATGGAGCACTATTTTTCAGTGTCGAGGCAGGCAATCCTAAATCGTCTCTGCGATACAAAATTCATCACCCGACCCGAGAGAGATGCATTGCTATCACATCAGCCGATGAAAAGTGCCCGAGAATATGGATATGACACCTCACTCTATCTTCCCGGCAATGAAAATCTTGTTATAGGCAATTTCGGGGAGAAGGCAAGAAAACTCTATGACGAAGAAAAAATATCAGAAGGGCATTACCGCGAGCTTCTAAACAAAATAGGAGTGTATGGCGAATAAAACAAAGATAGTGCTTGATGCCGATGTAATTATACACTTCATCAAAGCCGATAGATTTAGCCTGCTGCTCGATATTTTTCCCGAGTATAAGTATTTACTTCTTGACGTGGTGTATAATGAGGTTACAAAACATCGCGAGGTAAAGACACAAATCGACAACACGCTCCATTTTTTCAGTTCAAGGATTTCAAACATAAAATTTGATCCGAAGGGTGAGTCTATTCGTGAGTATGCCCGGCTGCTTCAGACTTTGGGACGGGGAGAAAGCGCTTGTATGGTTTATTGCAAGGACAACCACGATGTGCTCGCAAGTAGTAATCTTCGGGATATTAAGCAATATTGTACTGAGAACAGAATCACTTACCTTACAACAATCGATTTTCTCTATTACGCCTACATAAGAAAGATAATCACAAAAGAGGAATGTGATGCATTCATAGCGCAAGTCACAAGCAAAGACAGTAAACTTCCAAAGATTGACATAACACAATATCACTGCGATGTACAGGTTTAATTGCAAGGCTTTTTCTAAATATAAAGACATTCTTATCACGTCGGCTGTCTTTATATCTCTTTTGGGCGTTGTGGTGGCATGCCGCGAAAAGGACGACCGGGGCGAGCAGTGGCGTAAACATCATTCACAACAAAGAAGACCTAAAATGAAAAAATCGCAGGAGCTGCGTTTTCATGAGTCTCAAAAAGGTGGGAATGAGTGTGCTGAGACAGCGGGTGTGAAGTCTGTCTGGCAAGCCGGTATCAATGTTTTTTCGGGTCGGTTTAATTATGAGGGGAGTGACTATCCCTTTGAACTGCAAATTATTTATGACAAGGAGAGCGAGACGGTTACGCAGATAAAATATCGTCCCGATTACACTGATACTTATAGCGTTATCAGGGGGGATGTTTACCTCTCGAACGATGGTAGGCACATAAATATCGATGGCAAATCCGAGAAATCCAACATACCGCTGAAAATATCGGTCACCAAGGGGCGCGACGATGCTGAGTACACCGGCTCAATGTTGCGCGGTGATCATGAGGGGACGTGCCGGTTATTACTGCGGTTGAGCTGAACGGAAGTAGTTTGAGGCCCAGATGAGGTTGGAGACGTCAAAGGCTTGGCGTTGGGCCGGGGTGACGGGGCCGAATTGTTCGCCGTAGGCATTGCAGGCCGAGTCGAGGTCGGGGTCGAGGATGTCTGGGCCGAGGCCGTGATAGGGCTCGGGGCACGGTTGTCCCATGATGGCGAGAATGGTGGGAAAGATGTTGACTTGGCCGGTGGCGCGGTCGATTTGCCGGGTGTCTCCACTGTTGAGGGCGGCAAAGATGACGCGTGGCGGATTGTTGAGATAGACGTTGGGGTTGAACAGGTTTTCGTGGTCTGAAATGATGAAGATGACTGTGTCGTCATATTGCCCTGCGGCCTTGAGACTGTCGATGAACCACCCGAGATTGGCGTCGAAGTAGTGTGCCGAGTTGAGATAGTTGCGTTCGGGGGTGGCGATGATGTCAAAGTCGGGGATGCGGGTGACAGCCGTGTCTTCGTAGGGCACGTGCATGCTGGCTGTAACAAGTTGGAGCAGATAGGGGGTGTCGGGATTTTGCGCGCGGCGTGTCTCTATCTCTTTGAGCGCATATCTGAACATTGCGCCGTCTTGTCCGTATTGATCGACGAGGTCGGGATAGTCGAGGATGGTGTAGGTGTCTTTGTAGCCTATGCCGGCAGCGACTTCGCGCTCGCTCCACACCATTCCCTCGGTGGCAAACACGGCGTATGCGTCATATTTGTCAAACAGCCTCGGCAGCGACGGGAGGTCTTTGATGACACCACGGTGTGAGGCGATCGACACGCCTTGCCTGAGCGGGAGCAGACCGGTGTTGATGAGCAGCTGTCCGTCGACCGAGCGGCCATATTTGGTCTGTCCGACCATGCGTGTGGTGTATATGGTGTTCGGTTGGTCGAGGAGACGATTGAGAGTAGGGGTGACTTGGGTTTGACCGACAGTGCGTGAGATGAGGTCGCTGTTGAGCGATTCGACGACGATGATGATGATGTTTTTGCCCCGGTTGGCCTCAAATTGCTGAGAGGCGGTGTAGCATGGCACCTGACGGATGTAGTCGGCAATCATGTCGCGTTGTCGGTCGGTGAGAGCGACCGACGTGTTGAGGGCGTATATGTCGCGCACCATGTTGATGACGTGGATGACCGGGCCGCGTTGCATAGAGCCTGTTTGGCTGAGCGAGTAGTGTGCGAACATGTCGCCGGCGGCCTGAGGATACGTTTTGGTGATATCGTATTTTTCTTTTGAGTATATTATCAGCGAGCGCACGCGGACGGTGAAGCTCCCCAGGATGGTGAGGAGCGACAGGGCCGCGATGAGCAGCTGCGTCTTGCGTCGTGGACGCCAGTCGAGCGGACGCAGCGGCCAATATGCAGCAAAGGGGACCGCCGCAAGGAGGATGAACCACAGGTCGAGCGGCTGCCAAAGTGCTTTGACCGAGGATAGCAGAGCGCTGTCAACGTTTGAGGCGTAGGTGTAGACCCACGGCGGGATGATGTCCATCCAGGCGTTGTAATACCAGATGTTGCACAGTGCGATGAAGCTGATGATGAGCGGAAAAACGGTGCCTGCCCGTCGCCAACGAGGGCCCATAAACCAGTAGGGGAAGGTGAGGAGCGTCATGTCACCGATGATGCGCAGGTAGTCGCCCGTGATGGCCGATGACTGTGTGTTGGTGCGGTGTGTGAACAACACCCACACGCTGCACATCGACATGAGCAGTACAAGATAAAATATGATTGTACGCGCCGCCGGGGTGAGTTGCAGCCGTTTTTTCAGGTCAAAGTTCATCGTTGTTTGCGTTTGTGACTGCAAAAATAGCATAATTTGCGCAAATAGTGTTATCTTTGCCATTGTAATCTGACCGCGATGATAGATTTGACAGGCATATTGCGACCCTGGTTTGTGCGTCGTGCCGACCGCACGATGCGTGCGGCGCTCAACAGCGCCGCCACGCAAGAGAATGTGCTGAGGCATCTGTGTGCCGCCAACCGCGACACCGAGTGGGGACGTGCACATGCGTTCGGGCGTGTGACCGACCACCGGTCGTTTGTGCGTCAGGTGCCGCTGTGCGACTATGAGCAGGTGCGTCGGCATGTGATGCGTATGGTCGAGGGTGAGCACGATGTGCTTGTCGCCGGCGGTGTCACACGTTTTGCTCAGTCGTCGGGCACGTCAGGGGGCAAAAGCAAATACATCCCGCTCCCCATGCGTTCGCTCACGCGGTGCCACTATCAGGGCACGCGCGATGTGGTGGCCTTTTATCTGCGCAACAATCCCTCGAGCAGGCTGTTCAGTGGCCGTGCATTCATTCTCGGTGGCAGTTTTGCCAACGAGCTGTCGCTCCCGGCGGGTGTACGAGTGGGTGACCTGTCGGCTCATTTGATTGAACGCATACCTCGAGCTGCCGAACTTTATCGCATCCCTCAGCGCCGCGTGGCGCTGATGCCCGACTGGCACGAGAAGCTCCCCCTGCTGATCGAGGCGGCGGTGAATGCCAACGTGACCAATCTGTCGGGTGTGCCGTCGTGGTTCATGACCGTGCTGCAAGGTGTGCTCGACTACACCGGTGCATCGTCGCTCCACGAGGTGTGGCCCGGGCTCGAGGTGTTTTTTCACGGAGGCATCTCGTTCGCTCCCTATCGCGAACAATACATGTCGATGGTCGACCGGTCGAAGATGCACTTTGTGGAGACCTACAACGCCTCAGAGGGCTTCTTTGGTGTGCAGGACCGTGCGGATGAGCCGGGGATGCTGCTGTTGATGGACAATGACGTGTACTATGAGTTTATCGACATCGATGATCTCGACAAGAGCGAGCCCGACACCCTCCTGCCTCACGAATTGAAGCAAGGGGGCATCTATGCCATGGTCATCACCTCGTCAAACGGACTGTGGCGCTACAAGATAGGTGACACAGTACGTGTCGAGACTGTGTCGCCGCTGCGTATCACCATTGCGGGGCGCACGCAGTCTTATATCAATGCTTTTGGGGAGGAACTGATGGTCTACAACGCCGAGGCGGCCATGACGCGCGTGTGTCGCGAGCTCGGAGTGGATGTGCTCAACTACACCGCTGCACCCCACTATGCCGAGGGGGGGCACCGGGGACGCCACGACTGGGTGATAGAGTTCGGACGCCGCCGGCCAGAAGACATGGATGTGTTTGCGACACGTCTTGACAAGGCGTTACAGGACGAAAATTCTGACTATCAGGCCAAACGTGCGGGCGACATATTTCTCGACCGCCTTGAGATCACCGAGGCCCGGCAGGGGATGTTTGACCGTTGGCTCGCCACGACCGGCAAGCTCGGAGGACAGCGCAAGATACCCCGCCTCTCAAACGACCGCCGCATCCTCGACGCCCTCGACTCACTCAGTCGTTCATAATCGCTCTTATAATCGCCCTTAATCGCGCACGGGCCTGAGGCCAAAACCGATGGTGACAACGTCGTTGTTGACGTTGAATGTACCGTTCTCACGGTGTACTACCATGTAGCGTCCCTGGCCATGTGTCGATGTTGTCGACGCCGACCAGCATGCACCCAGTTCGCCTATCGTGGCCTCGCCGCCGCTGTGTGAGCGATAGCCGAATGTCGTGAGGTAGACCTTGTCAGATGTCGGCAGTGTCACCACGTATGACGATGTGGCTTCGTCATAAGAGAACGGATATTTGACCAATGCGAGGAACACATTGCCTAACGGCACTTTGGCACCCACCGGCGAGGGGTCATAGATTGTCTTGACATTCTGCGGGTTGGCGGCTGTCGTGGCGGCCGTCGCCATCTCAATGTTCCACAGGTTCTGATAGAACGGCGTGATCGACTTAAGGGTCGTTTCCTCGCCCGTGTAGAATATGGCCGGATTCTTGATTGTATTGACAATCTGGGTCTTATGGTCTGTTGCAAAAGGCTGTGAGGCGATGTTGATGCCATCAAGCTCGCGACGGTCCGAGCCATAGTATTGCTTGAGCGCCGAGATGATGGGGTCTTTACGTCCCCACTGATAGTATGGGTGGCAGTCGGGTGTGCTGATAGTGGCGCTCTCCTGGGTGAGCACGATGTCGGCCGTGAGGGGTGTCATCCCCTCGGGGACGTTTTTCTGGGTGAAGCGTACGGTCGTGGCCGAAGGTTTGAACTCAGTGATGTCACCCCCGTAAAGGCGTCCCAAATTGCAGCCATAGAGCGAGTAGGTCGTGGTGCCCTCGACGTTGGGGACCGTGATCCACGATGAATCTTGCGTGAAATCGGTGACCCACAGGTGCCAGCTCCACATGATGTCGCCGTTTTTGTCGCGCACCGCCACGATGGCGTTGCCCTGACGTATCGACGAGGCGGGAATCTCAAACTCGATGCTCTTCTTGTCGGCCGAGAGCGCGATGTGACGCACCAGATTGAGACGTCCCTCCCACACCAGCACGGCGTCGGCAGGCTCACAGCCTGTGTTATTGTAGATATAGGGGTCTGAGATTGCGTTGCCGAGGTGGTTGATAAAGTTGTAAAGGACGCGTTTGTTGTTGGTTGTTGTCGCGCGCAGGGTCGAGGTGTATGCCTCTTTGTTGGGCGCACCATTCTTGACACCGTTACCATAGACCAGCGGCAGGCTATATTTACCGGGAGCGTTGATGATGTAGCTGTTGGCCGTGTTCTCGACTACCGCCGATCCTGTCGACGAACTGAGATTGTAGCGCGCCATCCCTGACGTAGAGTTGATGTCAGCCTTTTGGCGCAGAGCCGCGGTGTGGGCATTCATGGCCAGAAATTGAGGCTCGGGGAGGTCAGTGGTGACGGTGCAGTCGGTGTCGCCGGTGCCCGCAGAGGTGAAACCTGTGATCCAGTCGGGTGCCTGGGCGATGGGGTTGCCGGCGGCGTCGGTGAATGCAGCCTCCCACTCTATCGGTGTTTTGTTGCCCGACCCGTCAAACATGTAGCTCTGCACGGTGAAATTATGCACCCCGCCTGTGTATGGTGTTTTGAGCGTGGTGACGCTGTTGCCCGCGTCATCGAGCACTTTAAGCACCAGACCCGACGATGCGGTTGCCGACAGGTGATAGGTGATAGTCTTGCCGGCCGTCCAGATCTGTCCGGCGATAGAGGCCGTGTAGACTGTCGGCGTGCCGTCGACATTGACCGTCAGTGACACCGTGGCGTCCTCGCTGAGAGTTTGCGGCAATAATAAAAATGTCTGTTCGTCAGAGGTGATTGCCGTGCCTGAGGCCACCGTGCCGTCAGCCGATGCCTTCAGCTCTGTGTCGGGGGCGACGCTGAATGATTGCGGCGTGGAGACATCACTCCACGCCTGTGTGTCGAGGTTGAGAGTGCCTGTCGACATCACACCCGAGATGGTGATGTCAGAGACGGTGCATGGCTCCATTTTGTCACCCGTGACAAAACGGATGGCGGTGAGAGCATGGTCAAACACGAGCGCGCAGGGTGATGCCGAGGCATCGACCGGTTGGGCCACCAACAGGTCAGACTGCGCGGTGACATCGTCAGGCGTGACGTATGTGAGCGTCAGCGGTGAGTCACCGGCGGTCGGGAGCGATGTGACACCCTCGTCAGCAGCGGTGGCGCAGTAGGGGGCGTACGCATTGATGTGGAGCGACTCTTTGCCGGGCCACAGATACTCTTTGTCGGGCATCCAATAGTCGCCAGTCTTGCTCACCGGCTCGTTGAAGATATAATCGCCCGGTGTGACACCGTCGATGGTGGCGTAGAGTGCAAACGAGCTGAGGTCCCCCTCAGAGGACACCACATTGCCGCGCGAGCGTCGGCCGCTCTTGTTGACAGAGATGCCGTCGCTCTCGGAGGTGAGGAGATAGAGAGTGTCAGCGTCGGCTTTTGTCATGACCGTCACATCGGTGGTCATCGCGCCCGCACGACTGTCGGGGTGCGAGGTGCTGACCTCAAATATGATTTTGTCTGTTGTCCCTGCCGTGGGGTCGGGCATGTCATCAGAGCACGCTGCTAATGTGGCGGCTGCGATGAGACACGTTGTCAGACGTGAAGATATGTGACCTGATGTTGCCATAACAAATAGTTGACGCTTTTAATAAAAGACCGCGGGGGGGCCGAGTACCACCCCCGGGGTCGGGATTATAGTTTTAAACCGGTTGGTTGTGCCGGCGATCAGTCGCCGTTGTAGGTTTTCATGTCGAGTGACTGGTCAGCCTCGGTCCAGTCGGTGACGTTGACAGTGAATTTAATCGGGCCGCCTAAGATAGGTGTGCCGGGTTGCGGGTCTTTGGGGTCGACATATCCTGCACCGTGCGAGAAGTCGAGTGTGTAGACATATTTCTTGCCTGCCTCCCAGTTGGTGTCGATAGGAATTGCTGCCCAGATGCAGTCGCCGTCAGAGGGGAAGGGGTAAATCTGTACACCGGTCTCGGCGGTTGTAATCTGCAATTTCACTGACAGGTATGCACCTGCGGCCGAGTTAGCGCCGTCGGTTTCGGGCTGCCATGCGGTGAGCTGCTGCGGGATGAGCATCGCGTTGCCGCCGTCACCCATCAGAGATGCGGCTGACGAGGTCAGTGTCGTCTCGTCGATGGTGCTCTCATAGACGGTTTTGGTGTCGGCGAGCGTCCATTTGTCTGTGCCAAAGTCATAGCTGCCTTTTGCCACAGGCATGCCGATGCGGACACCCGACACTTTAAAGATATATGTTTGATTGTCAGTCTTGGCTTTTACCTCGATTTGAGACAGTTTGTGATCAAATGTCAGAGGCACGCCGGCAGCCTCGTTGGTCGATTTCTTGCCGGTGGCAGTGGCGGTTATGAAGTCAATCTGGTCACTCATGGCAGTTGCCGGAGCATAGTCGGCGAGCGTCTTGTCAGTGCCGTTGATGGTGACACCGCTCAGGTCGGCCGGAGCGTAGGCATAGAATGTCAGCTCGCTGTCATCGCCGGGCCAGTAGTAGTCGGTGGGAGACGTATAGAATGTGCCGTTTTTGCTAAACGTTTTTTGAACGAAATAGTCAGTGTCGCCCAACAAGGCCGTCACATTGATGTCGGTCAGGTTGGAGTTGTTTGTTTCGGTCGCACGCGAAGCCATCGCGGGACGGAAGTCGATTGCGCGTCCGGCGAGATTGGCGTTGACGTCATCTTCTTGCGAGCAAGAGGCGAGTGCCATTGCCGCTGTTCCGAGCATGAGTGCCAGTGTAGAAGTTTTCATATAAACAGTTTTTTTTATTACTTGAATTTGGTTAATTGTCAGTTGTCGGTGGTCATGTCAAGGCCCACATCTTCGGTTTGCCAATCATTGACCTCAGGAATAAAACCATTTGCCGGTGCTAATGGTTCAGGCAATTTCATACCTTTCACAATAATGTGCACATTGTGCGGGTCGGGTGCGTCGGTGACCTGCGATGTCACATCGTATGTGTAGTAGCGGCGTGTGCCGTCTGAGAGAAGCACGTAGACGGTGAGCATGTGGCTTACCTTGGTGTCGGGACACTCGCCAAATGTGAGATATTCGGCGTGGAGCGCCGTGCGGTCGCCGTTAAAAGCCATGTTAAAGAGCATTGTCACGGGGGTGTCGGTCGCCCGGCCTTGTCCGTGTTTGAATCCCTCGGCCATACCTGACAGTGTTCCCTCGACCGTGGCGTCGGTGGCACCTGTAGCGTTCTCTATGTCCATCACGTCGACCGTGTAGCGGCAGATAGACTCCTCGGGGTAAAGCGTGATCACCTGCTTGCCGCCGGTGTCCGCGACTGTGATGTCATCGCTGCGACTCCCCCACACCATGCCGGGCGTGGCCACGAGGCGCTGGTCCTCGGTGCCCGAGGCACGCGGTGCCTCGCTGCGTGCCGACACGTCGTTGCTCATGATGGTGACATCGCCTGTATAAATCTCAAAATTGTCGATGTCGTCGGTGTTGCGCATATATGCCCAGTCAGAGTTGTCGCTGTTGAGACAGATAGCCGCATACCGCCCGAACGGCGCACGGATCGCACCTCCGGTTTTGTTGTCAAAAATATAGCGCAGCGGCGAGGTCTCCCCCTCGGTGTCAAACATGTAGAGTGCCATAGACGCCGGATTGGCCTCGGGGGCCTTCTGCCAGTCAAACACGACCTCGAGCTCGCCCGCGACAGGCACCTCATACACTAAGTCCTTGTGGTGACAGCCGCTCAGGGTGCCACACAGCGCCACAGCTGTCAATATATTGATTATCGCTTTCATAGCTCGCCTCCTTTCGTGTTGACGTTGCCTCGGCCGATGAGCCACACAAGTGACACCTCGAGCTTGGTCGGACCAAACCAGTTGAGATGCTTGGTTTTCTCCCACACATAAAAGTTGCGGTCAGGCTTATACTCCACTAACTTGCCCCCTAAGTAGCCGATGCCGATTGTAAAATCGATGTTTAGGCGTCGTCCCACCGGGAGTGAGTAGCCATACTCGATGCCTCCGCCATACTGGCAGCGGTCCCACAGCGTGCCGCCGGGGATGCCTCCCATATATCCTTTGCCGCCGAACTCAAAGTCATAGGTGACGATGCCGGCGTATAAACCCAAGTGGTGACCGGTCAAAGGCTTGGCATCGGCTGCACGCCCAAACCAACGGCGCACCGTGATGTCGCCGCCATACGCGCGCCAATAGCGGTGACGGCTGTCTTTGTCCCACCAGCCATACATCCAGTCAGCTCCGACCGACCAGTTTTTGCCGACATAGAACTCTGCCCCGATGTTAGGGAGTGCCAACGCGTCAAAGAGCATATTGGTCTTCAGTGCCATATAAAACGGTTTGGGCTGCGGCTTGTACACCGGTAGCGGTGCAAGCACCCCGCCGATGGCAGCGGTCGTCAGCGGCAGCCCGATGTCCGCACGTGCGACACCGCACGACTGCACCGGCATCAGATAGTCGATGTAGATGCGCGACTCGCGCAAGGGAGCAAACAGCTTGTCATACATATACGCGTAGGCATTTCCCGTGGCCTTTATTCGTGCCAATGCACGGTCGCTCTGAGCCGGAGTTGGCTCGGCGGGGATATCATTGAGGATGCTGAGCACGGCGTCGCGGTCGGGCATATTCACGTCAGACTCGACGAGCGAACGCAACCCCTGCCAGTCGCGCCCGAGAATGGTGAAACTGGTCAGCGAGTCGGGCAGCGTCGTCAACGTCGACATGTAGTCATAGATGGCAGCGGCACGCCGTTGCGACAACCTTTGGTTGATGGCAGTCGATCCCTCGGGCGATGCACCGCCAACCACGTGGACGCCTGTCAGACGGTCCTCGCCGCTGAGACGCGTCATCGTGGCGGCCAACGAGTCGAGATGGGCGCCATTCTCCTTATAATCAGCATTGATCACGGCATGGCCTTGCCTGAAATGCACCTCAGCCTCGGCATGCTCCTCTTGCGGCACGTCAGACGCGGCCCGCACATTGACAAAAGCCAACGCAGCCGCAGTCACCGCCACGCAACGCACGATATTTGCAGTAAAATTTCTCATTTGAAAGCTCTCCATGGCCCAACCCTCGTCGCGGCCTTTATAGATTGAAATACATTGACTCAGCTTTCTCAAGCAGCTTTGCGCCTGCAAACTTGTTTCTCACACAGCTTTGCACTTACAAACCCAAGCACAAAAACCGAGTACACTATTAAAACCCCTCGACCCGCCAAAAAGTTGCACCTCCCGCCGTGAGAGACATCCTCCCATGCACATTAAAAATATCCCGATACACCGTTAAAATCTCCCTCTTTGCAATTATAAAGTTGCACTTTAAAATTGCAAAGACGTGATAAATAGAGACTTAAGTGACAAAATTGGGAAATCTCGGGCAATTCAAAAGCTTTAACCGCCTTTTTGCCGGCAGAATCGGATAGGGCGGCGAGGCAAATTTTTTATTGGGGATTAAAAAATATTTTGTAAATTTGTAGATTAAACTTTGATGTGAATATCACAAGAAATGAAGATTGCAATCATAGGTTATGGCAAAATGGGTCGCGCCATTGAGCGTATAGCTCGCGAGCGTGGCCACGACATTGTTTGTGTCATCGACGCGGGCGATGAGGCCCGGTTTGACTCGCCCGAGTTCAAGTCGGCCGACGTGTCGATCGAGTTCAGTGTGCCCTCAGCTGCACGCGACAATGTGGAGCGCTCGCTGCGCGCAGGTGTCAAGACGCTGTCGGGCACCACGGGTTGGAGCGAGGCACTGCCTCAGATGCAGGCTCTGGCGACCGAGCTGGGTGGCACCCTGATGTGGAGCTCAAACTACTCTCTGGGCGTCAATCTGTTCAGACTCATCAACATGTACGCAGCCAAGCTTCTGAGCCGTTTTGCACAGTACACCCCCTCGATGACCGAGGTACATCATGTTCACAAGCTCGACCATCCAAGCGGCACCGCCAAAACGCTTGCCGAGGACTTGATGTCGTGCGACCCCGCCATCACAGGATGGACCGAGGATGAGGTCGACACATCCTCGACACTGTTGCACATCGGCCATGAGCGCCGGGGTGAGGTGCCGGGTATCCACACCGTCGAGTGGGACTCGCAGTATGACACCATCACGCTCACACACAGCGCCAAGACCCGCGACAGCTTTGCCTTGGGGGCCGTCATGGCAGCCGAGTGGCTGTCCGACCGCACGGGCGTTGTGACTGTTGACGATATGCTGAACAATTTAAAATAAACAATATACACACATATTTTTATGTATGAGAATGAAGCTAATGTCTCGTTTACCGAGGATTTGAAGCGCCGCATACGCGACAACAAACCCACACGCTGGGTGAGGTTTGGCCTCGTGTCGCTGATTTTTTTCGCATGGGTATGGTGGATGGGCAATCCCTGGCTCGCATTGCTGTGGCTGCTGCTGCTCGACATCTACATCCTGGGCTACATACCCCTGACATGGTGGAAAAAGAGCCCCAACAAGACCACACGCACCCTCATGAGCTGGGTCGATGCCATCGCCTACGCCTTGGTGCTGGTGTATTTTATTTTTGCTTTCCTGGGACAAAATTATTCAATCCCCTCCTCATCGCTCGAGAAGACTCTGCTCACAGGCGACTATCTCTTTGTCAACAAAGCGTTGTATGGCCCGCGTGTACCGATGACGCCCGTACACTTCCCCCTCGTCCATAACGAGTTTTTAGGCTTCAAAAGCTACTCTGACTGGCCTCTGCTCCCTTATCATCGCCTCAAGGGCCTTCGCAATGTCGAGACAGGTGACATCGTGGTGTTTAACTTCCCGGCAGGCGACACCGTGATGACCAAAGCCCCCAACCCCGACTACTATCAGCTCGTGGGATTATATGGCTACGACCGTGTCAACCGCGACCCCGCGTTCGGCGAGAAGATCTATCGCCCGGTCGACCGCCGCGAAAATTATGTCAAGCGTGCTGTCGGTCTCCCCGGCGAGCGCATCAAGATCATCGACGGCGAGATTCACATCGACGGTGTCAAGCAGGCGATGCCCGAGAGCGCACAGTTCAACTATTTTGTGCAGACCGACGGCACCCTCATCAGCGACGAGCAGTTTGACGAGTGGGGCATCTCGGCTCACGACCATCAGCTCTTAGCCGTCAACCCCGCCACCGACGGACCCGGCGTGGCGGCCATCGGCCTGGCGATACGTCCAGACGGCTCTATTCCTCCTATCTATGAGATGCCCCTCACCGAGGCCATGAAAGCCGAGATGCTCGCCACGGGCTATATCCTCAACATCGAGCGCGTGCCCGCCGCCAACGACCCGCTGCGCTTGTTCCCGGCCGAGCTGTCGGCCGACTGGACCCGTGCCGACTATGGCGGCGAGGATGGCATCCTCATCCCCGCTAAAGGTATGACTGTCAAACTCACACCCGACAATTGGGCCACCTACGAGCGTTGCATCAGGGTCTACGAGGGACATGACGACGCGCATATCCATGACGGCAAAGTGTATATCGACGGCAAACCCGCCGATGAATACACATTTGAGATGGACTACTATTTCATGATGGGCGACAACC
>CAZKYR010000003.1:16068-16620 GCA_964557035.1 uncultured Bacteroides sp.
TGGGGCTTTGTCCCCGAGGATCGCATCGTCGGTTCGCCCTGGCGTGTGCTAATCTCGTTTGACAGCGACAAAGGTCTGTTTGACGGCAAAATACGCTGGAACAGAATTTTTAAAGACGCAAACCCCGACAAATAACTATCACACCGGCTGCCACGCAGCATAACTCCCTTCACAGATGATTACGATTGAAAAAATACCGGCCACCGTGCGCGAACTCAAGCGCTACATCAAATGGCGCATAGATTTTTATAAAGGGAATCAATATTTTGTACCACCGTTGATTATGGATGATGTCAACACCCTGTTGCCCGACAAAAATCCGGCTTTTGATTTTTGTGAGGCACAGTCGTTCAGGGCCTACCGCGACGGCAAACCGGTTGGATGCATCACGGCGATGATCAACAGCGTTGTCAACGAGCGTACCGGCCGACGCGACGTGCGCTTTGGATTCATGGACTTTATTGACGACGATGAGGTTGTCGACGCGCTCTTTGACGCCGTGCGCCACTGGGGCCGCGAGCGGGGCATGACATCCATCATCGGCCCGATGGG
>CAZKYR010000003.1:16630-19546 GCA_964557035.1 uncultured Bacteroides sp.
ATGGACCATGAGGGAATGTTGATCGAGGGCTTTGACCAAGAAGGTACGATGGCCACCATCTACAACTATCCCTACTACAAAAATCACATGGAGCGCATGGGATTTGTCAAGGACGCCGACTGGATTGAGTTCCGCATGACCGTGCCCGATGGTATCCCCGAGAAATATGCTCGCATCGCCGACATTGTCAAACGCAAGTACAACCTGCGTTGCGTCCGCTATGACTCGCGCAAGAAGCTGCGCGATGATTATGGCCAGGCTCTGTTCGAGCTCATCAACGAGGCATACGACAAACTCTATGGCTACTCCCCCCTGAGCCAGCGCCAGATCGACTACTACATCGGCCTCTATCTCGGCATCATCCGCCTCGATGGAGTCAGCCTGATCGTTGATGCCGACGACAAACTCGTAGGTGTCGGCATCTCGATCCCTTCATTCTCAAAAGCATTGCAAAAGTCGCGCGGCCGTCTGTGGCCGTTGGGCTGGTACTACCTGTTGCGCGCCCTCAAAGGGCACACCGACACGGTCGACCTGCTGCTGGTTGCCGTCAAACCCGAGTATCAGAGCAAAGGCGTCAACGCACTCCTCTTCACCGACCTCATCCCCACGTTTATAAAAGACGGATACAAATATGCCGAGAGCAACCCCGAGCTCGAGCTCAACGATGCCGTGCAAAAGCAGTGGGAATACTTTGAGCACCGCCAACACAAGCGCCGTCGTTGCTGGCGTGCCGATCTCTGACAATTCATGCTTATGAAAAAATCAATCCTTACGCTCACATTTGCCCTGCTGGCAGTGCTCTTGAGCACAGCCGGCGAGTTGCCAAAATACATATTTTACTGCATCGGTGACGGCATGGGTATGCCTCAAGTGATTGCCGCCGACTCATGGCTCCGCTCGCTCAAGGGTGAGAATGACACCGTCTCATATCTCGCGCGTCAGCTTGCCATGATGCAGATGCCGGTGTCGTCGTGGTGCACCACCCGCTCCTACAACAGCGACGTGACCGACTCGGCCGCGGCAGGCACCGCGCTCGCCACAGGTGTCAAGACACGCAACTCGATGCTCGGCATGAATCCCGACACGATCGCCGTCCCATCCATTGCACAGACGCTTAAAGAGCAAGGCTACGGCATCGGACTTGTCACATCGGTCGCTCCCGACGATGCAACCCCCGCCGCATTCTATGCGCACGTCCCCAACCGAGGCATGTACTATGACATCGGTCGCCAGGCCATCGACTCAGATTTTGAGTTCATCGGCGGCTCGGCATGGCGCGGCGAGACAGACAGAGACGGCAAACCCACCGACCTTGCTGACCGCTTTGCCGAGGCCGGCATCGCCCGCGTCCACAACCCCATAGAGTTGGCACAGCTCCCCTACGGCACCCGCCGCGTCACCATGGTGGCCGAGCATCCGTTCAACAACTCAAACGTGGGTTTCACCATCGACTCAATCCCCGAGGCTCTCACCCTGGCCGAACTGACATGGAGCTGTCTGTCACATCTGCAGCGCGTGTCGCCCGACCGATTTTTCATGATGGTCGAGGGTGGCAACATCGACCATGCCGCACACGCCAACGATGCAGCCACAGTCATTGTCGAGACAGCCGAGTTTGACAACGTCATCAGACAGCTCCTCGCCTTCTACGCCGCACACCCCGACGAGACCCTAATCATCGTCACCGCCGACCACGAGACAGGCGGCATGTCGATCGGCAATAACCACACAGGCTATGCGGCAAACTATGCCGCCATCGCCCCGCAACGCATGTCTAAAACCGCATTTGAGCAATATCTTGCCCAACTGCGCTCAACCCGCACAACATGCACCCCCGATGACATGCGCGATTTTATCCGCCTCAACATCTGGCCCGACATGACCGACGACGACTGGGCCGAACTGTTGCCATGGTTTGAGCGCATCGTCATCAACGGCGAGGAGCTCCCCGACCAGCAGACCCTCTATGGCCGCTACAACCCGTTTGCCGTCATGGTGTATGACAGAGTCAACGAGCGGCAAGGCTTTGGCTGGACCACACTCCACCACACGGGCGCACCCGTGCCCGTGTTTGCCATCGGCGTCGGCGCCGGGCGTTTTAGCGGCCCCAAGGACAACACCGACCTCATCAAGCTAATATTAAACTAAACAACCAATATGTCACGACTTTTTAAAACACTTGTTTTTATACTCGCTCTTATTCCCGCACTGTCACTCAGCGCACGCGACAACATCTATGTCGACCTCGACGCCATCGCCAAAATCGTCAAGGAAAATCCCGAGCAATACACCGCATTGCTCAACCGTTTTGTGGCCGGCGACACAACGATGAATGTCGGTGAAGTGGCCATCGTCTACTACGGACACGCCTTCACACCCGAATACAAGCCCGGACAGGCCAACGACAAAATCCATGATGCCTACAAGCGCAAAGACTATCCCGTCGCCGCATATCTCAGCTCAGAGGCACTCCTCGACAACCCCGTGTCGCTCGACATGACCGTAGTCAACCTCATCGCGGCCGACCACTCTGACCTGCCCCGCGTGCGTGCCAAGATACCCGCCCTCCAGGCCCGTTTTGACATGCTCGCCACCACAATCCTCTCCTCAGGTAACGGCACCACATGCGACTCACCCTTCGTGGTCATCGACCCCGACGACATCGAGCGCGTGCTTCGCAATGTCCTTGGGGCCAACGAAATCCTCGGACGCGCCAAGGTAGGCGACATAGATGCCGTCAAAATCACATTCCCCGGCGAGATGCGCGAGCACATCCTCTATTTTGACACCCGCATCGCCAACGGCAAGTGAGCCCCCTGTTCAAACATCCCGTTTCTCATTACCAAATAACTCCAACTTATGACAGAACCGACCCAAAAATGGACCGAGATCGAACACCTCCCCGAGTGGGACGAC
>CAZKYR010000004.1:0-19196 GCA_964557035.1 uncultured Bacteroides sp.
AACACCAACACCAACCTCAGGTATAAAGTAGGCAAAGCACTCAGCTACAACAATCGCCAGGTGTACGAAATCAAGCAGCCCGAACGCTACGGCCTGCCGTCGCCCAACATATCATCGACCTACATTTTTGCCGGCAACAACGACTTTTTTGCCTATCCAAACAACTACAATTATTACATCCAGTATTACGAGGGCACATTCCAGCATGGCGGCATCTCGATGGAAGAGATGCTCATACCGCTCATCACCCTCACCCCAAAACGTTGATTTATGAAAACTATCACTATCACTGATACCGAGCAATCCCTCACAGCAGCAGCCGAGGAGTTTGCATCCCTCATGGACGACCGCACCGTCTACGCCTTCAATGGCGAGATGGGTGCCGGCAAAACAACTTTCATTGCCGCCCTTGTGCGTGCCTTAGGAGTGGAGGATGACGCCACTAATTCACCCTCGTTCTCGATTATCAACGAGTATCGCTCAGACACCACAGCCGAGCTTATATACCATTTTGACCTCTACCGCCTCGAATCGCTCGACGAGGCTTTTGACATCGGCGTGGAGGACTATTTTGACTCAGGCGCCCTATGCTTTATCGAGTGGCCCGAACGCAGCGCCGACATCCTGCCCGACGACACCGTGCAGGTCGACATCACCGTCAACGATCACAACACCCGCACACTGACCATCCATGATTGAGGTCATCGCTGCCGCCGATTCCACTAACACACTGATGCGTCAGCGTGCTGCAGCCGGGGCGCCTCACGCCTCCGCTTTGATTGCTGTCGAGCAAACCGCCGGGCGGGGTCAGCGTGGCAATTCGTGGGAGTCTGAGCCCGGTGCGAATGCCACATTCAGTCTCTTGCTGCGTCCTGATGCGATTGCCGCACGACATCAATTTGTCATCTCTCAGGCCGCGGCCCTCGCCGTTGTCGACACACTGCAGCAATGTGACATCACAGCTCAAGTGAAGTGGCCTAATGACATCTATGTCAACGACCGCAAAATTGCCGGAATCCTCATCGAAAATTCGCTCAGCGGCGATTCTATCTGCACCTCGGTGATCGGCATAGGACTCAATGTAAACCAGCGCGTATTTCACTCTGATGCACCAAATCCGGTGTCGATGATACAGCTCACCGGACAGTCTCACGACCCCGTCGCATTGGCCGATGATATATGCTACCGCATCGTCGCGTCGCTCGACTGTGAACCACAGCAGGCGATAGCCGACCGCTATTACAGTCACCTGTGGCGCCGCGAGGGACAGCACCCCTACATCGACACGGCCACAGGCGCACAATTCATGGCACGCATCGTCACTATTGCACCCGACGGCGCAATGACTCTTGATGACACCACAAACGGCATCACCCGCAAATATTACTTCAAGGAAGTCTCTTTTGTCATTTGAGACGCAGCCAATAGCCGGCCGTCACCATGATGGACATGCCGCGCGAGGCACTGAACGGATCGCGACGCGATGAGGCAAAAATATTACCCAAACCGTAATAAAACCGGCCCTCGAGCGTCACCGAATTTTTGCGGTTGACCGCAAACTCGAGTCCTAACCCGGCTGCTATGCCATAGTCAAACCGGTTTTTGATCGGCATCCACATCTGGTCGGTCGAACGTCGAGCCGGAAATCCGGCAACGTTCCCTACATTTGCGTAATCAAAATTTGACGACACGCTCGAGCCTATCATGTAACCGACTTGCGGGCCAAGATTGATCACTCCTTTGACGACGCGCGAACCAAAAAATATGTGTGTCATCACCGGCAGTTCGACAAATGTCAGCGAACGCGAATAGCTGAATTTGTCGTTTTGCTCACGGAAATCCTCGCACCAACCGCGCTGCTCGATGTTGAGCTCGGCTAACAGACCGACATGTCGCTCCTCGGCATATCTGAACCTCAATCCGCCAAACCCTCCGAGGTGCATTTTGTGGGGCGACGACGGATTGAAAGTGTAGTCTGCAATCGACACGCCTCCATGCGCGCCTACACTGATGTGCGGCACATAGTGCGTCTGTGCACCCGCACACACCCATGCTATCAGCGCCGACAAGACAACAGCCGCCTTCTTCATCAGAGAACCTTCTTAACCGCGACTCCGCCGGGGCGATAATTCACCAGGAGCAGCACGTTGTTAACATAGCCGTCAACATCGGTGTCATCAAGATTAAAATCTTGCTGTACACCGCTATATTTGAGCGCCGGCGATGTCAGGTCACCGTCATTGTTCCTCAAGAGCCTGATTACGTACATGCCCGTGTCATAGCCCAACATGGCCTGATTGGGAACATTGTCAATCCATTCGCGACCGTAGGCCGACATGAAACGGCGTTTGAGATCGCGCACCTCGACCGACTCGGGGTCAGCAAAAAATCGGCTATAAATCACCGCGTCGAGGTCGTGCAACATCTCAAGGTTGTGACCGCGGAACACAATCCAGTCGGGATAACCAAACACTTTGATATTGTCAGCATCCGCGCTCTCGTCGCGCAACGATTTGATGGCCGGAGCTATCTTGTTGAACTCTTCGCGGCGTCCGCTCACCGGCACGATCACATAGCGCACACCAGGAGCAAGCGCCTGCAGGTGAGAGTCATCAAGGATATCGTCAAATTTGATGTTGATGTTGATTCGACCGGCATCGTTGAGTGCATTGCGCAGTTTGTCGACAAACTCACTCTTGTCAGTCGCGCCTCCGTTGCGGCTGAGAAAAACGGTGGTATACCCGTCATACATGTCCATGAACCCTTTGATAGCCTTGTCATACATCAGGTCGTGACCGATGTTGGCCTGTATGACTGACGCCACGCTGTCCTGCTGCGTGCTCTTTGAGTCAAAAGCGTTGAACAGCAATGTCTGCTCTGACACGGCGTTGGCAATGGCGCGCATGCGGCCGGCGTTGTCGGGCATCACGATCAGATCAGCGTTTTTGACTGTCGCATCGCTCAACAAGCCCTCGAGCAAATCGTCCGAACCGCCACAGTCAAACACGTTGATTGCCACCGGCGCACCTGCATCTTTGCTCTCATCGGCCGCCAGTAAAAAGCCTCGATAAAAATCGGTGACATGTTCGGATGCACGACCCGGATTGGGGTCGTCGAGCTTAAAGGGCAAAATAAGCGAGATGTTGAGCGGAGCAGCAGCTGCGGTGGCAGATTGAGCCTCATCCTCGACAATGCGATTGGCATTGATACGGCGCTCTGACACAATTGTCTCGTCAGTCGTCACCGGTACGCGGATTGTGTCACCCGCCTGATAGGTGGCGATGTTGATGTCCGGGTTCATCTCAAGCAGGTCCTCGATGCTGATGCCGCGCTCGGTGGCGATGCGATAGAGGGTCTCCCCCTCGCCTATGGTGATGGTTGTATATCGCTGCGTATCCTCGGTGGTCGGGGTCTTCTGCACCTGAGGCATCGGCGTAGGTCCATGCTTGATGACTTCCTCCTCGCTCACAGTCTCTTGCTGCACCTCGGGGTCAGGTGTGGGGGTCGTCACCTCAGGCGCAGGCGCGGGGTTAGTCGCCTCAGGCGCGGGTGCAGATGCTGTCGCCTCAGGCGCGGTTGCAAGTGTTGTCACCTCAGGCGCTGAGACTGTTGGGGTTGCAGCTTTATCGCCCGGAATAGTCAGACGCATGTCGGGGTGGATGCCGTCGCGGGCAGCCGGATTAGCCTCAAGCAATTGATCAACTGAGATTCCATACTTGCGTGCAATGCCGTAAACCGACTCGTTTTTGGCTACGACATGCTCGGTGTCGCCCACACGTACAAAATCCTCGCAGGGGAAGTAGAGGCGAACGTCGGGGCGTAGTCCGTCAGCAATCGCCGGATTGTAGCGTTTGATATCATCAACGCTGACATTGAGCTTTTTACCTATGCTATACAGGGTGTCGCCCTGCTTGATGTCATAGTAGTAATACAACCGTCCGCCAACATCGGTCGAGGGGAGATCGAGACGGTCGGCGTGTGAGGCCACGGCTGCCACGGCAAATAAAACCGAGGCGGTCGTCAAACGGATCTTAGAATATAAGCGACAGTTAATCATGCTTGCAGTCTTAGAGCCTGTCTCACAAGAAATGTTAAATTCTGAGTCGCATATTTTGAGTCTTATTATTCTCTTGAACGAAAGAGCGTAGTTGAGCTACGTGACTGAGTGAAAGGGAATAAGAAGACCAAAAGATGCGAATATAACTAACATTTTCTTGCTACTCAGGCATGGATAACAGTTAAATTATTGCCTATACCACTTGAAAGATACCTCTGCCTCGGCCTCTCTTTGGCCTCTTCTTCTGAGTTCTTCGGTCGTGTACGTCAAGTACACTCCCTTATCACTCAGTAGAATAGTCTCAAAGATAGACCGCTCAGAATTTAACATTTCTTGTGAGACAGGCTCTTAATACCGCCAAGTCGTCATTGGGGAACATCCGACTCGACAGCGTGTGTTTGAGACTACAAAGATACAACATTTTAAAAGCCAATGCAACCCCTGCCCGCTTATTTGTACAAAAAGCGGCGTATCGAGTGCTTGGGCGTCTTCTCAAACGGCTCGTCGCGCAACTCGATTGACGACAGTCGGCTATAAGCCGGCAGCGTCTGATTCACGGCTTTCACATTGGCATCCATCGCTGCCTTGAGGCCGGCCTCGTCAAGCCCGGCGTTGGTGGCTGCCTCGCGATCGGGATACACCAGTGCGACGAGTCGATGGTCGCGGTCAACGACTACGGTCTCAAGCACATAGGGCTGCTCCATCAACGCTGTCTCAATCTCCTCGGGGTAGATGTTTTGACCCGATGGTCCGAGAATCATGTTTTTGTCGCGTCCTTTGATGGTAATCTGTCCGTCGGGCGACACGACGCAGATGTCGCCGGTGTTGAGCCATCCATCCTTATCGAGCGCCTTCTCCGTAGCCTCCTCGTTTTTGTAATAGCCCAACATGACGTTTGCACCCTTGACATACAGGATGCCGGGGATATGCTCGGGATCGGGCGAATCAATGCGACCCTCCATGCGGTCGACTACACGGCCGCATGTCCCGGGCGTGCGATCGTTCCACGGGGCGTAAGCGATCAGAGGTCCACACTCGGTCATACCAAAACCGACCGTGTAAGGGAACTTGATGCGTCTCAAGAACTTTTCGACATCCTTGTTGAGCGCCGCGCCACCGATGATCAGCTCGTGCAGATTGCCGCCAAACACTTTCAATATCTTGTCGTGCAGTTTCTTGTAGATGATATTATTGATGCCGGGGATTGCTAACAGCACACGCATGAGCGGTTTGCGTATCTCGGGGAATACGCGCCCCTTGATGATTTTTTCAATCACCAACGGCACTGTGATGACCAATTTGGGCTTGACTGTGGCGAACGCCCCCAACAACACTGTCGGCGAGGGCACGCGCCCCAAAAATGTCACTTGCGCACCCTTGGTGAACGGGAACATCATTTCTATTGCCAAACCGTACATGTGTGCCATCGGCAACATGCTCACGATGCCGTCGCCGGCATGGAGATAAGGCATGTGGTCCCAGGCAAATCTGAGATTTGACCACAACGAGCGATAAGGAAGCATCACTCCTTTTGAGAATCCGGTCGAACCTGAGGTGTAGTTTATCAAAGCGAGCTCATCGGGTTTGTCGTCATAGTAGACGATGTCGCTCGGCTTGATGCCGCCCGGATACTTCACGTCATACATTCGGTCGAGAGCCGCCAAGTCATCTTTCAACGTCTTGTCAGAGGTATAGAGAATTGAAAAATCGTCAACGCTGACCACGGTCGTGATGCCGGGCATACGTGCAATGTCGACCTTGCCCCACACCGTGTGATCGGTGAACAACACTTTGGCATCGCTGTGTGTCACCAGCGACTCGATGTTGTCAGGGGTGAAATCGTTCATCAACGGCACTGCCACCGCGCCGTAGGTGATGATTGACAAGAACGACATCGCCCAGCGGGCACAGTTGCGTGCACAGAGAGCTACCTTGTCGCCCGGTGTGATGTCATGTCGCGAGTAAATGATGTGCAAGCGGGCTATCTGCCGCGCCACCTGAGCATATGTGAACGAATCCGCGTTATAGTCAGTCAATGCCTTTCGTTCCCAGTTTGAACGAATAGCGTTGGAAAACAATATATTCAAATTTTCTTTTTTCTGTGTCATAATTTCAAACTTGCGTGATGATGTTATAACAACTCAAGGGACAAAGATAGCGAAATTTACGTTAATTTTATCAATTGTTAACACTTATTAAGATTTAAAAAGAGGCTACTGTTAGACCGTTTGTCGACTTAAATTGTTAATTTTGCAATCTATGACTGATAGCGTACACAAATTCGGACCTCTGCCCGGCACGGGCAACCCGTTGGTCATCGCCGGCCCATGCAGCGCCGAGTCGCGCAGCAGCGTGGTCACCACCGCGCGTGCCTTGGCCGATGCGGGTGTCACGGTGTTCAGGGCCGGCCTATGGAAGCCGCGCACGATGCCGGGCGGCTTTGAAGGTGTAGGTGACCGCGGACTCCCGTGGTTAGCTGAGGTGCGCGACACGACGGGCATGGCAGTCGCGACAGAGGTCGCCAAGCCTGAGCACGTTGCCGCAGTCATCGATGCGGGCATTGACATGGTCTGGATTGGCGCACGCACCACCACCAACCCCTTTGCGGTGCAAGAGATTGCCGACACCATCGCGCGACTCAAACCCGAGCTGCCGGTGCTGGTAAAAAATCCGGTCAATCCCGACATCAACCTGTGGATAGGAGGCATCGAGCGGCTCTATCGCGCCGGCGTCACACACCTTGGCGCCGTTCATCGGGGTTTCACCTCCTATGAGCCTTCTTCCTATCGCAACACTCCTCACTGGCAGATGCCGCTCGAGCTCAGACGCCGCCTGCCGGGTCTGCCCGTCATTCACGACCCGAGCCACATCGGCGGCAAGCGCGATTTGATCGAGCCGCTCATCCGCACTGCCATGGCACTCGGACTCGACGGACTCATTGTCGAGTGTCACATCAATCCCGACGAGGCGCTCAGTGATGCAGCTCAGCAACTGACACCCGCAGGGCTTGCCGACATACTCGCACGCATAGAGCAACGTCATGTCAATCCTGACGGCAGCACCGACGACCTCACGCTGTTGCGCTCGCAGCTCGATGACATTGATGCAAGGGTCATCGACTTGCTGGCACGCCGCATGCGTCTATCGCGCGAGATCGGCCGATACAAAGAGCAACGCCGCATGACGGTCTTGCAACCCAAGCGCTACGAGCAGCTCATCTCCTCGCGCCTCGAACAGGGCGAGGCGGCCGGCCTCGAGCGCAGTTTTATCAGCGACATCATGCAGCGCATCCACGCCGAGTCGGTGCGCCTGCAAACCGACACAGATACAAACAAATAAACAAATATAACTATGAAAATAAGCTCATTATTAGTCGCTTCGTGCATCGCTCTGGCGGCATGCAGCAACAGCCGGGCCGATGAAGCCGGCTATCGCGTAACCATCGATTTCGGTCCGTCGGCCGACGGGCAAGCGGCCTATCTGGTCGACTATGACACCACCGAACCGGTTGACAGCTGCTTTGTCGCTGACGGCAAAGCCATCTTCAACGGATCAATCAAGGAGCCCCGGTTTGTAGGTCTCACCCTCGGAGGCAACCGCGTGACATATTTTGTTCTCGAGAATGACAACATCAACATCTCTCAAGCCGAAGGCACTGTCGGAGGCAAACACAACGCCATCCTCGAGGATGTCAACAAACGTCTGGGCGAAATCGAGAGTGAATTTGCCGCCCTCCCTCCCACAGCCACCGACGAACAGCGCGAGGCGCTCTATGACAGCTACAAAAACACCATCGACAGCGCCATGCGTGCCAACATCGACAACCCTGTCGGCTACTATCTGTTCACACAGTCGGCCTACGAGATGTCGCCCGAGGAGTTTGATAAATTTCTCGCCGAGCACCCTCAAATGGCCTCGTACAGCCGCATCAAAAAGCTCTCGGAGGCCAACAAGAACCGCGAACTGACGTCGGTCGGTCACACTTACCGCGATTTTGAGGTGACATACGACGGCAAAGTTGAGCGTCTGAGCGACTATGTCAAGCCTGGTCGCTACACGCTGGTCGACTTTTGGGCAAGCTGGTGCGGTCCCTGCATCAGACAGACGGCAGTAATCAAACAGCTCTATAACGAGTACAAAGACAAAGGTCTTGATGTGGTAGGCGTGGCTGTCTGGGACAAGCCCGAAGACACACTTGAGGCAATCAAGGACCACGACCTCACATGGCCTTGCATCATTGACGCCGGCACTATCCCCACCGACCTCTACGGCATCTCGGGCATCCCGTGCATAATACTCATCGGCCCCGACGGCACTATCCTGAGCCGCGACAAGCAGGGTGATGAGCTCAAAGCCGAGGTTGCCGCCGCCCTCAACAACCAATGAAGCGCCGCCACCGATACAGACTGCTGATGGTCAACGACAGCACATTCAACGAGATCTTCTCGCTGAGGCTGTCGCGTGGCCGTGTGGCAGTCGCCATAGGGTGCGGAGTGGTCATCGCCTTGGCGTTGGGTGCGCTGATCGTGTCATTGACGCCGGTGCGCGTGCTGCTCCCCGGCTACATCAAAGATGATGAACGCATCTCCTACATCGAAGCCGACCGGCGTGTCGACTCTCTCGCCCGGGTCCTCGCAGCCAACGAGGCATACAATTCAAACCTCCGTCGCATCCTGGCCGACGACATTGACACGACCGATGTCGCGACCGCTGCGGTCATCGAGGTGAATGACACACTCACCGACGCCTCTGATGTAGAGCGCGATTTTGTGGCACGCTATGAGCGCGACACCCGCTACAATGTCTCGGTGTTGTCCGAGGCTGCAGCCAAGGCTGTGACATGGAGCTCGCCGGCAGCCGGGAGCGCCGTCACCTCCCAACCGGGCGACCTGCGCATGACCTTTGCGCCGACTGCTGCGATGCCCGTCACTGCCATCGGTCGCGGCACCGTCATTGATGTCACATTCAACCCCAAAACGGGTCATACGGTGACTATGCAACATCCCGGAGGCTTCATATCGCGCTATGGTTCGCTCGGCGAGTGCTATGTCTCTCCCGGGAGCAAACTTTCTCCCTCACAACGCATCGGCATTGCCAACGGCAAGCTCTACGGCGACGTCACGGTCGAGATGTGGCATGACGGGGCGCAACTGGCGCCTGACGCTTATTTACCTCAGTGACAGATTTACCTCAGTGACAGATGAAAAAGTTTTTGTCCATCCTGCCTCCCTACCTGTTGTCGACGCTCACTGTGGCGGCGATTTTATACCTGACGCTTGTGCCAAAACCGCTGCCTGACACATCGTTTGAGATGCCTCCGGGCACCGACAAGGTGATACACGCACTGATGTTCGGCGGTCTCTGCTTCATGCTCATGCTCGACATGTCGCTCAGACATCACGCTCTCACCCCACGTGTCATCCTCCTGACGGTGATCAGCGTGATAGTTTTTGGCGGAGCCATTGAAATTGCGCAGCAGCAAATGGGTCTGGGTCGCGGAGGTGACATCCTCGACTGGCTGGCCGACATTGTCGGCACGTTGCTCGCGGTGCCTGTCGGCAAACCGATCATCAGACTGCTCGAAAAGTGAGCGTCCGCCGTTAACTGCTCCTGAAGAAAAAGGCTCTTGATATTAGCCGTCGATTGCCGCTATCAGCTTGATGGCATCGACATATTGACAGATGCCTTCGGCCACGCGACGGGCATCTTGCATTGCATGCACCACAGTTGCCGGGCGATTAGTCACGTCTCCGCCGGCAAACACTCCTTTGCGTGTGGTCATGCCGTAGGGCGTTTCGCGCGTGAGCACATATCCTTTCTCGTCGACCTCAATCCCTTTTGTAGTCGAGATGATGCGGGCTGCGGGCGACGAGCCTACGGCCAAAACAACCTTGTCGGCGGGCACTGTCTCGCGTTCGCCACGACACTCGATGACGATTTCGTTGAGCACGCCGTCCTTATCATGAATTTCGACGATGCTCGACTCCCAGCGAAATTTCACACCCTCCTCCACGGCATCGTTGTACTCAACCTTGAGGGCTGCCATGCGGTCGATGGTGCGGTGGTAGGCGACGGTCACATCGGCCCCCAATCTGACAGCCGTGCGGGCCGCGTCGATGGCTGTGTTGCCACACCCGACGACAAATACGCGGTCACCCTCTTTCACAGGCACCTCGTTGCGGCCGATATATCCGGCATTATACAGACTGACACGTCTCAAAAAATAGATGGCCTGACGCACGCCGTCAAGATCGGCGCCGGGGATATTGAGGCTCTTTGGCTTACCGGCTCCGGTGCCCATGAAAATTGCGTCATATCCGCGCGCGAAAAGGTCGTCGACCGTACAGTCAACGCCCACGGTCACTCCCATGTGGAATTTGACGCCCAATTCTTGTATTTTTTTGATTTCGTTGCGCACCACGCTCTTGGGGAGACGATATTCGGGTATGCCGAACATCAACACGCCGCCTGCCTCGGGCTCCATCTCAAAAATATCGATGTCAAAACCTTTGCGGGCCAGTTCGCCCGCTATTGTCAGACCGGCGGGACCACTGCCGATCACGGCTACACTGCCGCGTGTCTTGGGGACCATTTTTTCGCGCGTCACTCCCATTGATGAGTCAAAATCAGCGACAAAGCGTTCGAGCTTGCCGATGTTGATATGCTCACCTTTCTTGCCTAAAACGCAATTGCCCTCACACTGTCGCTCGTGCGCGCATACGCGGCCGCAAACAGCCGGCAGATTGCTTTTCTCGTTGATTATCGACATGGCGTTGCCGAGGTTTCCCATCGACAGCTGTTCGATCCATTGAGGTATATCGTTTGCAACCGGACACCCCTTGCGACATTGGGGAACTTTGCAGTTGAGACATCGTTTTGCCTCGGCAATCGCCTGTTGCATAGTATAGTTAGTATCTTGCATGGTCTGAATAATTGGTATTTGATGTTAGGTTGAAAGTGTAACGGCACTAAGCCGTGGCTGCAAATTGTCACAATTTGCGATGCAAAGGTACAAATTTTTTGAACACCGCAACGCTCATCGCAGCTAATATCGCCTGTGTCACGAGATGAGTATCAACACGAGCATCGCCGGGATAAGATATCTGAGCAAAAATTGCATTGTCTTCACGAGCCAATCGTCGCGACGCTGACCGAGCTGGCGCCCGAAGCGATCGCGCGAGTAGACCCATCCGGCAAATATGGCCGTGAAGAATCCGCCCACCGGCAACAGGATGTTTGACGCAGTGAAATCAAAGAAGTTGAAAATTGTAAACGAAGCGATGGTGAAATTGCTCAACGGGCCAAAACTGAGCGCGCACAACCCCGACAGCACAAACGCTATACTGCAGGTGAGCAGCGTCGCACCACGGCGTGAAATGCCAAAACGCTCATTAAAAAATGAAATCGATATCTCGGCCATCGACACCGTGGATGTCAGCGATGCGATGAACAGCAGCACGAAAAACAGTGTCGCGAAAACGTTTCCCCCGGGGAGTGCGCCAAAAATCGATGGCAATGTTTCGAACACCAGTGTCGGTCCGGCCTGCGGAGACATCCCGAAGCTGAACACCGCCGGGAAGATGATCACGCCCGACATGAGAGCGACAAGCGTATCGAGCGAGATGATTGTCGCCGTCGTGCGGGGGATGTTGGTGGTCTCCTTGAAGTATGAGCCATAAGTGAGCATACACCCCAAACCAAGGCTGAGCGAAAAAAAGGCCTGCCCCATTGCGCTTACGACCAACCGGGGCGTTATCATTGAAAAATCGGGCGCGAACAAAAAATCGAGTCCGGCCTTGGCCCCCGGCAGCATCAGCGAGTTGACGCAAAAAATAATCAGCAACAAGAAGAGCAGCGGCATCAAAAAATTTGACAATTTCTCTATGCCGGCCCTTACACCGCGCATCAACACCACGCAGTTGACCGCCACAAACAGCCACGTGCACCCCAACTGCATCCACGGGGAGGCAATGAACTCGTTGAACATCCGGTGCAACTCAGACACATCTGACGACTCAAAACCGCGGCTCACCGACAGATAGCCATACTCGAGCGTCCATCCGGCGACAACCGAATAAAAGCTGAATATCATTATCGATGTCACGATGCCCAAGACACCCAACGCGCCCCACCCTTTCTTGCCCGAAATCGACACAAAAGCATCGAGGGCATTGGACCGGCTGTCGCGTCCCAACGCAAACTCAGCGCACAGCAAAGGCATGCCGATGACGATGATAAAAAAGAGATAAAGCATCAAAAAAGCTCCGCCTCCATTAGTGCCCGCCTCGTAGGGAAACCGCCATATATTGCCTAACCCGACAGCAGAGCCGACAGTGGTAGCTATCGCGCCAAGTCGGGTCGCGAACGCCCCCCGCCGAGTTATTTGTCGTCTGTGTTCCATTTTGTATAAAATTCGCGATGCAAATATAATCATAAATTTACAATTTGGCCCCAAATTGCCACCCGATGCTATAATACTAAATTGCGTCGGATGCCAACGGCAACCGACGCAATCTGTTAATAGTGCTATTATGTAATGATTAGATGATGACTTTTGTCACCGTCGCGCCTTTGCGGACGATGTAGAGGCCGTGGGTCAGCGCCTCGGGCTGCACACGGCGGCCATCGATGGTGTAGTACTCGGCCTCACCCTCGATGCTGTCAGCTGTCACCGCATTTACCGACAGCAGTGATGTATCCTCGATGATGGTGCCGAATGAGCTCCAAACAGGCGCGGCAGCATAGGCATCCTTCGCGCCCGGCGCTACCATCAGCGTCAGGTTAGATTTGTCACCGAATACCCTCTCGTCTCCGCACATCGGCGGTGTCATCGCAGCGCAGCGCACCCTCTTCAGGTCGCTGGCGTCAAACGCCGCGTCGCCGATATACTCGAGCGTAGAGGGTAGAGTGATCTCGTTGCCTATTATCTCTGAGTGCGAGAACGCCTTTCGGCCGATGATTTTGAGACCCTCGTTAAACAAACCATGGTATCCATAGCCTTTTGCGCTGATAATAATACACTCATTGTATGCTCCGGTAAACGCTCCTATGCGCTCAATCGTATCTGACAGTCTCAGATAAGGGACTGCCAAGTATGCGCATGAGCCGCACAGCACATAATCTGCGATGTCGACCTCGGGCGAGCCGGCCCCATCGCGATAATATTCAAGGTATCCGCCTTCTACCTCTTCCCGGGCGTCATTAAAGAACACCGGATCGCCATCTGCGTCAAAGTCTTCAAAATGATAAAGTTCGTTGCCAAAGCGTTTGCCCTCGGACAGCACAATACCCGAGGCATTGTCTACCAAACTGCCGTCAAGCATCTCGCATCCTCTGAATGGCAATTGAGCCGGCGTGTAACCGCAGTCATAATCTACATCTTCTACAATCGGGTAGCCTAACTCGCTCCAGGGACTGCAGTCATACACCTCCTTGAAGCCGCGCGGCACATATATCACTGCATCTTCTGCCAGCCCCGTGAACGAGTCTGATATTTGGGGTACATAACCTGTGTGAACTCTGATCTCGTGCAGGGATGCGCAGTGGTTGAAGCTCTTGCCGATAAAACCTGTCGATGCAGGGATGGCGATTGTCTCCAGTTTGGGACACTCATTAAAGCTGTTTTGAATACACTGTGCCGCTTCGGGTAAGATGACGCGCTCAAGATTGTTGCACCCCGACCCTAAGCCGTATGGCACGAAAGTCAGTTGTGACGGGTACTTCCAAAAAGTGCTAAACGGATATTCACACCAACCCGGCTGATACATCACAAATTCTTTCAAATTTTGTATTTTTTCAAGTTTGAGGTCATCAGCCAAGTTTCTACCTCCAAAGTGAAAAAACAATTCGCCAAAATAGTATATATAAATTTTGTCCTTTCTGTGTTTTAGGCCAATCTCGATTGATTCGAGATTTGGTGTTGTTAAAAACACTTCCTCATGAATTTCTTCCACATCGGGCATAAAGATAGATTTAGTGCTTTCATCACCGATGGTCAAGCGTTCACCCACTTTTTCAATTTTATACACATTTATGCCGCTTCCGTCATAGACCTCCTGTGCCCGGGCGTTTGTCCCCATGACAAAGAAAGTCAGGGTGACAAATATTTTAACTACTCTTTTCATAATATGTGATTTTAATGATTAGACTGTTTATTTCAACTCACCGGGCAGTTAGGTCTGACTCCTGATGGTTGTGGGTTAGAATATAGGATATTGTCTCGCTGTCGATTGTTAAAAAATTGTTGCTTTTCAGCATCAATTTTAAATCGGCTGCAAGATACGATTTTTTTTTTGACGTGCAAATATTTTTTAATAAAAATTTATCTATAATTATTATTTCGTTGATTTGGCAGGTTCATTTTACCAAAACGGTGGTGAGAGCAGACAATGATATTTGCATAATTTGAGGATAATGCATAAATTTGCAGTTTGAAAAATGCGTTAACAGTCAAACGATGAAAATTATAGCCGAAAGCAGCTCTACACGAACCGAATGGGCAATAGTGGACGGTCCCAATATCGTGGAGAATATTTTCACCGAGGGTATCAATCCTTACTTCCTCACTCGTCGCGAAATCAGCCACAGCATACGCCTGGGGCTGCCGGCTCATTATTTCAAAAAACGCTGGGAACACATCCACTTTTATGGCGCGGGCTGCTCGTCGGTTGAGAAAGCGGGCATCGTGGCCTCGTCGCTGGTGGCTCAATTCAAGACTCCGGTGACTGTCGAGAGCGATATGCTCGGAGCGGCACGCGGCCTGTTGGTCGATCGCCCCGGCATCGCATGCATCATCGGCACCGGCTCAAACTCGTGCAGCTATGATGGCCGCAACATCGTCAAACGTGTGCGCTCACTCGGATTTGCCTTGGGCGACGAGGGTGGCGGCTCGTTTTTGGGCAAACGCTTTGTCGCCGACTGCATCAAGGGGATTGCTCCGCGCGAACTGGCCGAGGAGTTTTTTGAAGAACGCAAGCTCACGGTCGACTCGATACAAGATGCTGTCTATCGCGGACCGACACCCAACCGTGTGCTGTCATCTTACTCGACATTCCTGTCAACGCACCTCAACAATCCATACGTCATCGAGCTGATATATGACTCGTTCATGCAGTTTTTCACGCGCAACATAGCCAACTATGACTACAAGGCGATACCACTGAGCGTTGTCGGCGCGACGGCATGTACCTACGAGGATATCCTGCGTCAGGTGGCCACTGATTTTGGTGCAAAGATTGACATCATCATCCCGCGCTCTATCCCGGGGCTTGTCAAGTTCCACGCCCTCTACTGACAAAGATTTACACTCTGCCGATCACATGGAAGTTAGAACTCAACAACTGACCCGCTACATACTGCCGATGCGCGAGGGGGGCTCGCTGCCTGTGCTCGGCGAAGCTGACGACGGATTCAAATATGTCGTGAAGCTGCGAGGTGCCGGTCATGGTAAAAAGGCACTGATAGCCGAATTTTTGGGGAGCCTGATTGCCAAAGCCTTCAAGTTTAACGTCCCCGAGACGGGGTTGTTGGAGCTGCCGGGTGTTTTCGGCATCACCGAGCCCGACCAAGAGGTGCAAGAACTGATGCGCAACTCTGAGGGGCTCAATGTCGGACTGCACTTTCTTGACGGCGCGGCCACTTTTGACCCTGCCGTCAACAATGTGGACAGTCTGACGGCTTCTAAAATCGTGTGGCTCGATGCGTTCCTGACCAACGTCGACCGCACCCGCCTCAACCCCAACATGATGATTTGGCACAACGAGCTGTGGCTGATAGACAACGGCGCGTCGTTCTACTTCCATCACGCATGGCGCGACCCCAAGGCCGCTGCCGTCGACCCGTTCATCTACATCAAGCATCACATCTTTCTCCCGTATGCCGACAGGCTCCATGAGGCCGACCGGCTGATGCGGCAAGCCATCACGCCGCGCACTTTGCAAAAAATCGTCAACCTCATACCCGACGAATGGCTCGACGAAGAGAACTCGGGCATCACGCCCGGTGAACGCAGACAGGCCTACACGGATTTTTTGCTCGACCGTCTCAAAAACAGCATGGTCTTTGTTGAGGAGGCCATCAGACAACAAACCCTGCTGAGATGATGAGCGACGTGACCCAAACCGACAGCAGGCTGACCGCACCCGATGCCAACCTCTACGAGTATGCCGTCATCAGGTATGTGCCGCGCATCGAACGCGAAGAATTTGTCAACATCGGCCTGATAATGATGTGCAAACGCCGACGCTGGCTCAGATGCGAAATTGCGATTGACGAGGAGCGCATACGCGCCGTGTGGGCCCGAGCCGACATCGGGCTGTTGCGGCGGCAAGCAGCGCTTTTTTGCAAACGCGAAGTCCCTGAACCCGGCATACCGGTCGAGGAGACCTATCGCTGGCTCACCGCTGCCAAAAGCGCCATTTTGCAGACATCGCCGTCGCATCCGGGCTTGAGCATCGGGTCGCTCGACGACACATTCGCGCGTCTTCTCAGCGAGTTGGTCAAATAAAAATCTTTTGATTCAAAACGGCGCAGGCGCCTCAAAACAATAGTGTTGCCCGTCGACAGTAAACGTAAATTCGAGTTTTTGGGCATGGAGATGCAAGCGCTCTGTGCCCCCGCAGTTGTCGCCGTACAGGCGGTCACCGACAATGGGCATAGCGAGGCCTGACTGCGCAGCGGCATGCACTCTCAGCTGATGCGTCCGGCCCGTGTGCGGACTGAACAACACGCGACTGCGACCATCACAAGCGCCGACGAATTCATAATCTGTGACCGCCTCCTTGCCGCCTGCAAAATCGACATGCTGGCGAGGCCGATCGAGCCAATCGGGCGACAGCGGCAGCTCTATGCGTCCCGAACGCGCGATGCCTATAGACTCATAATCGCCCGCAAGCTCAGCGACATAGACCTTTTTCACCCTGCGTGTGGCAAACAGCGACTGCAGCTCTTTGTAGGCCCGCAATCCAAAAGCGGCGACTATCAGTCCCGACGTGTCTTGGTCGAGCCTATGAGCCATTCTAATCTCACGCTCAGTGCCACACCGGTCTCTAAGCCAACTCTCGACCGACGCCGTCGCACCCCGACCCGGCACCGACAACATGCCACTTGGCTTGTTGACGACACAAAACCACTCGTTCTCAAAAACTATCTCAGGCTCGCGCTCACATATTGTCCCATCCTCAGAGTCGAGCGGCGGCACAACATCAAGCCCTTGCAACATCCACCTCAGCACCGGCAGACACCTGCCGCGACACGACGGATAGTAGTGCCCATGTACTCTCACGTCACCACCTTTAGGCTTGCCGTACCAATACTCGGCCATGGCTATCGGCCTCCATCCCCGGCGATAGGCGCCCTGCAAAAGCTTGGGCGCGCAACATTCTCCCGCACCCGAGGGAGGCACGCCGGCGGGTGTATCAGCAAAAATGTCGCTGAGACTGCGGCTCTCGCCGCGAGCATTGAGCAGCTTGAAATTTGCGAACAGCCATCCCTGCAAAGCCTCTGACTCGGCGCGTCTCTCATCTTTCATCGCCGCTAAACGCGCCTCAGCCTCTTGCAAACCGGCGGCAAACGGCGCCAACTTGTATGCGACGCGTCGCTTCAGTCGCGCGAGTTCAGCCTTCTCAAACTGACTCTGTTTTATCATTGCCTCTTGCTCGTGGTCGTTCATATTGCCCCGGGCTCGACGCATATCGCGTTGAGTCTTAGACACACGGCATCTCTCCTTATACTCTGCTATCTCGGCATCGAGACGAAGTTTCGCACTCTCATACGCATTTCTTGCTTCAGCCACACACCCCGCCTCAAAGTCTGCGATAGTGCGGTTGGAAAGCGTGATTTGGGCCTCCTTGACCTTGAAATATCCGTCAGGACTGAGGTAGTCAAACACAGGTTCGACGAATCCGTCGTAATAAAAGCCGGTCTCGCCCAACTGCCCTGAGAAAGCATACAACACCTGAGACTCACCGGCAGTGTCGGCCGCGATGAGAACGCCTAACATCACTCCCTCGTCGAGCCGTCGGCAAAAGTCGACATCCACCTCGCGATCACTGCGCTTGAGAGCCTCAATGCGCGTCAACAGCGCATCAAAAGCGGCATCACACTCCGCATCCGGCACATAGTCAAAGGGATTATTCATAACCAAAAAGACTTACACAACAAAGCGGCGACCACACACACAACGCGTCTGCCTCATTCGCCCGCAAATTTACAAAAAATTGCATCGGTAGCAAAATTTCTACCTCAAGATTATGAAATGAGTAGAAATATTACTACTTTTGCATTGTCAACCGACAACACCAAACAACAATGAAACGTTACAAAGTAAAGGAGGTAATCGAGATGCTTGAAGCAGACGGTTGGGTGAAAGTCTCAACACGAGGTAGCCACCGACAGTATAAGCACCCGACAAAGAAAGGACGAGTGACTGTGAACGGTGCTCTCGGTGACAACTTAAGTCAAATCCTCTTGATCAGCATATTCAAACAGGCAGGGTGGCGATAAACCACACTCCAATAAAAAGAAAAGATATGAAAACAATCAAAGTCGAAATCTATTGGGAAGATAAAAATTATTGTTGCGGTTGGGGCTGCGATGACTTTGGTGCAGTCCTTTGCACGAACAAAGAACTCAATAGCCTTAAAGCTGATTTTGAGGCCGCACTTAAATCACAGGTGGCCGATATGGTGGCTGATGGAGAACAATTGCCGTCATGGCTGGTGTCAGAAGAATATACCATTGAATACTCTCTTGCAGTGTCTGCGCTCCTACGTCAAGCAGAACAATTTACCACACTGGCCGTTATCAGTCGCTTTACAGGCATCAATCAAAAACTTCTCAGCCATTATGCCAACTCTGTAAAAATTCCTCGTGAGACACAACGTGAGCGTATCGTCAGCGGCCTCCACGCAATAGGACAACAGTTTTTGGCAGTTAGATAATTACCATTTGACAAACTTTCTAAGACCTTTATCGTCATCACTGTTAGTGGTACCATAAATTATACTTAAACTTTGGGCGATAATCAAATTACTTAATAAAAACAAATGCCTGCAAGTCGTTGACTTGCAGGCATTTAGCCATCAAATAGTCGGGGTGACTAGACTCGAACTAGCGACCTCACGCCCCCCAGACGCGTACT
>CAZKYR010000005.1:0-19017 GCA_964557035.1 uncultured Bacteroides sp.
ACAGTTGGGTAGCGTTTCAAACCGCATACCTCAAAGCCAACTACGGGCCCGAGTATATGGCAGCCGTCCTGTCATCAAATGCCAACGACACCACCAAGCTGTCAACTTATATGGACGAATGCCGTCAGATGAAAATATCGATCAAGGGTCCTGACGTCAATGAGAGCTTTAAATACTTCGGCGTGAACAAACAAGGAGACATACGTTTTGGCTTGGCGGCAATCAAAGGCGTCGGCGAAAACGTGGCCGAATGCATCATCAAGACACGTCGCGAGGGTGGCCCGTTTGAATCAATCTATGACTTTGTCGAGCGAGTGCCGCTCGGCACACTCAACCGACGCACCTTTGACTCGCTCGCGCTTGCCGGCGCATTTGACTGCTTTAGCAACGAAATTAAGCGCGAAGACTTTTTTGAGAAAGACAAACGCGACATGACTTTCACCGAACAATTGCTAAAATACGGTCAGTCTTATCAAAACGCATGCCAGGACTCGGTAGCTTCACTTTTTGGCGATGATCCTTCAATGAATACAGCCGGCAGACCGCCAATCAAGCCGGGTGTGGACTGGACCCCCATAGTGCGGCTCAATTATGAGCGCGACCTGGTCGGGCTCTACCTCTCAGCGCATCCGCTCGACCCATTCTATATGGAGCTCAAATATGGCTGCAAACACACAGTCAAGGATTTTGCCGAGGCTGACGACTCGCTCAATGGCATCGAGATGACATTTGGCGGCCTCGTCGTGGACTACTCAGAGCGCGACACACGCACCGGTGCAAAATATGGCATCATCAAGGTCGAAGACTATAGCGGCAGCGCAGAGATAGCCCTCTTCCGCAACGACTTCATACAGTTTGGTCAATTTGGCAAGCCCGGAACACCCATATTTGTCAAAGGCACTTACGAAGTCAGCAAACGCACGGGCTCAAAATTTTTCAAAATACAATCAATCGAGTTGCTTGAGGAAAAGAAAAACAAAATGCTGTCAGGTGTCACCATCAAACTGCCGGTGCAATCGACCGATCTCTCGATGGTCTCATTCCTCAACGACATCGCCGCTCCGGCAGACAATGCAGCTAACGGCAGCCTCAGATTTGAGCTGACGCATCCCGAGAGCGGTCGAACTGTCAGACTGAACTCTCCGAGACGTGTCCCCTTGACACGCGAGTTCTCACGAATGCTCGACGAGCAAGAAATCGAATACAAATTTTATTAATAACATACTTAATACCAACCATCTAACACAACAACAAAATGGCACTTACAATCACTGATGCTAACGCACAACAAGTTCTCAACGACAACAAACTCGTCATGATCGACTTCTGGGGCACTCACTGCGGCCCGTGCATCGGCATGGCACCCATCGTAGACGAGCTCGCCGAGAAGTATGCCGGACAAGTCACCATCGGCAAATACAACGTAGAGGAGGAAAACGACCTCGCCGTTGATTGCCGCGTCATGGCTGTCCCCACCTTCCTCTTCTTCAAAGACGGAGCCAAGACTAAAATCAAAGCTGTTGGCTCTATGACAAAAGACAAACTCGAAGAGAAGATCAAAGAACTGCTCGCGCTCTGATTTACACTGATCTGATAAATCTCAACATTCGCAGCCGCGAATAAATACTCGCCGCCGTTGTCACCCCCAAGCGACAACGGCGGCTTTATTTTTAGTTACAAAAGAAATCTATGTAGTGAATAATTTTGTAATTTTGTCGTGCTAAATTAATATCACAATGAAATTATCAAAATTTTCTGTTGCAATGCTATGTATGTGTTCTGCTTTGACGGCGTCCGCGCTCCCACCGATAAAGTATGTAACAGTCGTACGCAATAACGAGGGAAAAGCTTTGGCCTCCCGGGAGATGTCGTTTGTCGTTGAGATCCTTGACAGCCCGACCGCCGAGCGCCCCCTTTACACAGAATTGCATAACACTGCAAGTAAACCTGACGGCACTGTCACCCTGTTGATCGGCAACGGCAGAGTCACCTCTGATACCGCTTTTGATCAAATTGACTGGTCGGCGCAACGATATGTCAAGGTATCTGTTGACTCTCCGGTATCAGGAGTTCACTGCCTCAGTGTTTCTGAATTGGGGGGCGCACCGATAGCCATGCAGAGCGAAGTGAGCCATTCGCTCGTCACAACATCACCAAACGGCACTCCATGGGAGCTGAAAATCACTGACAACGGGACACTTTATTGGGAATGCATGGGCGAAATACCCGATACACCTCCGGCATACTACGAGGATCGCATCCCAGAAAATCTCTATTTTATCGGCACCTTCAACAATTGGACTGTCGCTGATGCACTCCCAATGGAAAAAATTTCAAAATATGTGTTCACAATCACACGCACTTTTGAGCCGGATGAGGTTTTCAAATTCGTACCTACCCAAACATGGGATAATGCCTATGACTGGAGCGGTAAACAGATGAAAATCGGGACAGCCGTACCCCTGGTCGAGAGAGGCAACACGCCCAAATTCACCGGCGAACGCGGCACATACCGTCTCACGGTCGACTTCCATTCTTACACCATGACAATCGATAAGCTATGAACAAATTTATATTTACGATACTCTCGGCTACGGCATTGTCAGTCGGCGCAAATGCCGAGAATCCCATGGCCGGCAGCGTGGCACACGCAGGCCCGGATGCAATCTCACTTGGCGAAGTCATTGTCGGCACCTCTGACGACACCGGCTATCACCTGACTCACGGTCATGTGCAGGGAATACTTGAGGTTCTCGCCTCCGAGTCATCCGTCTCTGACATCAACGCCCAAGAGAGCCACATCAGAGTGTATCCAAATCCGGTCAAGGCTATCCTCAATGTCGACCGCGTAACAGAGCAAAAATCAGTCTTGACACTGTTCTCAAACTCTGGAGCATCCGTACTGCAAACCGAAATCACCGAGCTTCACGAGACAATCGATGCCTCAAGCCTCCCCCTCGGCGTTTATATACTCACTATCTCGGAGGATTCCAATATAGTATTCACCACAAAAATCATCAAGCGCTAAAGTAATGAAACGTTTATACATAATACTCTCTCTCTTATTGTTTGTAGCTGTTGTGGCCGGTGCTCGCGGCATCAATTTCTCAATGACACTGCTCGATGACAACGGAACGCCCGAAGTCTCAACAGACGCCAACCTGCGCCTCAGCGTCAAACATGGCGAGCCCGACGGCGCCGACCTATACATCGAGACTCAGCAAGTGACCTCAAATGCATACGGCGTCGTACACACCGTGTTGGGCGAAGGCAAACCCGAGGCAGCTCAGTGGGATGACGTCGACTGGTCGCTCTCACCCCTTTATCTTCAGGTTGAGCGCGTAGACGACTACAACAATTATGAGCTGCTCAACGTCTTGCCTCTCGGAGCAGTCCCCTACTCTTACTACTCAGAAAAGACCGGCTCTTTGAAGCTCAAATCGCCTGACGGCACCAATTGGAGCATCGGCGTGAGTGACACAGGCGCCTTCACCGCCACAAAATGTGCGCCCGACGATGCACCCGCATACGGCACTGTTGATTACATCTTTGACCTTGAAGCCCTCCCCACGATTACTCTTGAAGTTTCGGTTGACGAATGGAATACCCTCCTCACCAACTTTGACCTGAACAAAGACAACGAGGATTGCGTGCACTGTGACTTCACATTCTCAAAGTATGGGCGCGTAGACCGTCTCGAAGACATCGGTCTGCGCCTGCGTGGCAACACATCGCGCGTGCGACCCGAAGGTGCGACAGGCGAAGAACATGTACCCGGCCGATCGATACGACGTCCTCATCTTGGATTCCGTTTTCAAAAATTCCACAAGGATGACCCCGCATGGACCCTCAGCGGCACCGACAGGTTCAACCTGCGCTGGGCCAACTCTGACCCGACCTACGTGCGCGAGGTCTACGGCTACGACCTGATGCGCCGCTTTGGCGTCTACACCGCCGCACGCGCCTCATACTGCACGGTTTACCTTAAGATTGGAGACGAGGCGCCCATCTACATGGGTGTCAGCGAGATGTTTGAATGTTACGATGACCAGTATCTCGACGACCACACTGCCTGCGGCGACTTTGCCGGCTCAACCGGCTATCTTTGGAAAGGTGGCTGGAGCTCAGTCGGCGGCAACTGGTATGGTGCCGACTTCGCACACCCTATCCGCGAGCTAATGGGCATCTCTGACGCGACAGTCTCACCGGCTGTGACAATCGACTACGCATACGACTACAAGAGCAAAAAGAAAAAATTAGAGGACGCCAAAGACCAGCTCGAGGCATTCATCACCAACCTCAACACCTTCACCGGCGATGAGTTCAAGACGTGGGCCGAAAACTCGATTGACATCGACCTGTTGCTCCGCACAATGGCATGCGAAGCTGCGATCGGACACTGGGACGACCTGTGGTATAACGGCAACAACTTTTATGCATATTTTGACAACGATGGCGACAAGCGCCTGCGACTGATCCCCTACGACATGGACAACACCCTCGGCAACGACCAAATCAACTGTGCCGCCAAAGACCCCGTCAACTGGGGACACTCACCTCTGGTCAACAAAGTGCTGTCAGTGTCACAATGGCGAGAAAAATACATTGGTTACCTACTGGAATTAGCTGACCCCGCCAACGACTTCATCGATCCTGCCAAAAGTGCCGCACGTATCACCACATGGCAAAACCTGATACGCGACCACATCAAAAACGACACCGGCTATGGCAACTCACTCCAAGACAAACCGGGATGGACAAACGTCAAAGAATATCATTTGACAGGCGACACCGACAACTTCTTCACCACCCGCGTCCAGACCATCCGGGCCATCCGCTAAAATCAACCGTTACACCCTACGACTCCACGCGCCCGCAAACGTGTGGAGTCGTCTTTTTATGACCTATGTTTCAATTTTTTAGAATTAATTTGCATCCTAATTACTTGTGAATTGCAAATATTATTAGTAATTTTGCTGAAAATCAAAATCATATCATTCTATATTTTATAAATCTATATTCTCATTTCGTATGTTACCCCCCCCATTTAAATCACTCGGAATCAGCGAATTGAAGAGCAAATCAAAGCGCATTTCAAGTATCACACATCTTTTTGGGCTAGCATTTTTCATAGCACTGTTTGTCGCAATCTCCTTTAGCGCCTCAGCCCAAACATCCTTTACTATCGACAAGCTGACTTATGCCATAAATGATGACGGCACGGTCACTCTCACCTCATCAAACGCAGGCGATGAGGAGATTAATATCCCCGCAGAGGTTAAGTATCAGAACAAGAGTTACACCTTGACTGCCATCGGAGACAATGTCTTTAAAAACTCAAAAATCAAGGGCAACGTCACCATACCGGCAACCGTTAAAAGCATCGGTTCATACGCCTTTGCATATTGCAATTCGCTCACGTCAATCAACCTGCTTCCCACATCAGCCTCGATCGGTTCCAGCTGTTTTTACCAAACGTATTATGTCACCGACATCTATTTAGGCGGCTCCTATGAATATAGTGGTAAAGACTTCTTCAAAGATATGGGTAAAAAGTCAAACAGCGTGCGCCTGACTATTGGCAAACATGTGACTTCAATACCCGATTTGTTATTCACCTCAGGCAAGATTGCCTCTATCACCTTTGAAGATGGCAGCCAACTGAGCGAGATTGGTGTAGGAGCCTTCAGTTCTACCGCTATCGAGGGCGAATTGAATTTACCGCCGAGCGTGCGAATAGTTAGGGAACGGGCTTTTAATTATTGTAAATCTCTCAAAAGCATCTATTTGCCGGCTCAGATAGACAGCATCGGTCGCGATGCATTCTCGAATTGCTCATCGGTTGAGCGCCTGTATCTAGGCAATGACTACGGATACATTGCCGGAGGCCGCGGCGATGTTTATGCCGCTTTTACAAATATCGGTCACGACGGGCAGGGTGTTGCGCTGACCATTGGCAAAGAAGTTGATAAGATAGCCGACAAACTTTTTTACGCGGCTAATATCCGCAGCATCGAATTTGAGACCGGATCCAAACTAAAATCTATTGGCGAATATGCCTTCGCCGAGACGCCGTTGTCGGGTACTCTTGACCTCCCTGACACTGTGTCAGAAATTGGCATGGCTGCTTTCTTTCAAACTTCTATTGAAACACTCAAAATTCCCAAAAGCGTAGCCGTCATAGGCACTGAAGCATTCAATGATATCAATACTCTCACTCGCGTCGAATGGGATGCCGTCAACCCCCAAATCGGCAAATATGTACTTAATGGAGCGACTCGCAATGTAGTTCCGACAGCCTACGACCTTATTCTTGGCGACAACGTCGAGGTTATCCCCGCATCCCTTTTTGCTCGCAACTTAGAGCAACGAGTTCCCGGAGGCGGAGTGAAATCAATCACATGGCCAACCAATTGCGTCATTGACAGTATCGGCATAGGAGCATTTTCAGGCAACTCACTGTTGACCGGTGACATTGTCATACCGCCGAGTGTACGTGTCCTTGGCAACACAGCATTTAGCGATTGCCCGCTTATCACCTCTGCTACACTTCCGTCCACGATTGAGAATTTGGGATTTGAAGTATTCACAGGATGCATTTCATTGTCAAAGGTTTACTATGACGTCATCAACGGCTCACCGTTCTTAGAATCGTGGGAAAACAACATGTCACCCATTGAGGTCACGATCGGCCCGTCTGTCCAAATTATTCCAAGCGAGTTTGTCGCGCAGACTGATGTGGCACACAAGATTATCTTTGACAATGCCTCATCGTTAAAAAAAATATCTAAGGACGCGTTTGCCGGAGCGCCCAACCTGACTGTCGATCATCTGTTTTTCAAAGAGGGTTTAGAGAGCATCGACCATGACGCGTTCAAAGGTTGCAACAATATCTTCACTGAGGTCAGACTGCCGTCATCGCTCATCGAAATAGGCTCAGGATGTTTAGAGGGTGTGCGCGCCTCACGCCTAAATGTAGCAACCGATAACTTCTATCCCGGTTATGTCGGTTTAAAAATCGAAGGAGAGCTGACTATCGAAAATACCGTGCGGTCAATCCCCGACAACAGCTACAATAATAAACAAATCACCGGAGTCAACTTTGCCGACGACGCGATTCTTGAATCTATCGGCGAAAAAGCCTTTGCCGACTGCACCCTTATCCCATCGCTCGCCCTACCCGCCTCGCTGAGAACAATTGGCAAGAGCGCATTCGCCGGATGTACCGGTCTGACGGGCGAACTCATCTTGCCCGAATCTTTAGAAGAGATCAGTGAATATGCCTTCAAAGACTGCACCGGGTTGAGCGGCAATTTTATCATCCCCAACACATTAAAAAAGATTGGCGAAGAAGCCTTCATCAACTGCGACGGATTCGCCGGCTCTCTCATCGTCCCGCCGACAGTCGAATACATCGGTTGGAACGCGTTCAAAGGAGCAGCCTTTGACGAGCTGGTGATTGAGGACGGAGAGGAACCGATTACTTTCGGTGTCACATTCAACAAGACCGGAAACTGGATTATAAAAGCGCCGGCACGTGCCGACGTCATGTCGGGCATCGGATGTCCCGAAGCACAATTTGCCGACAACCTCAAGTCGGCAAGTATCGGACGCGAAATCAGCTACTTGCAGGGTGCGATGTATGACATGGGAGTAACAAGATACTATTTCTCACCATTTAACGGCGCCACTCAACTCGAACATATCAAATTCTTTGGCCACGCCGACAACATGGGCAACTATTTTTTGACCTCTCCATCTATCAAGCAAATCGAAGTATCCGCCTCGACTCCGCCCAAGGCTACATCAAAAAGTTTTGAAGGTTGCGACTACGACAGCTGCATGTTAGTCATCCCCGCCGGAGCTCAAAACGCCTATACCAAGGCCGAGGGATGGAAATATTTCAGCAAAATAAGCGGCGTCCAACAGATTGCCGACGACATGCAGAGTGGCGAGTGCCGCTACTACGATCTCAACGGCTATCCCATCACCGATCCAACACACAAAGGCGTCGTCATCAAAATCGATGCCGACGGCAAAGCCACAAAAGTTCTGATATTATAACCGCACTCAGATAAGACTTCTGATATTATAAACACACAAATGATATTATAAACACACAAATGTTCCAAAGGGCGAGTCAGACACCACCGCTGACCCGCCCTTTATTTTCATCCTGCATTCTCAAGGCATATCAAGAATATACTTGAAAGCGGAGAGTTTGAGCGTACTTCAGTTGTTGCAGAAAATGCAACAACTGCCTCCGATGGCAAGAACTACACAGTTTCGTACTACAATCTCGACATGATTATCAGTATCGGATATCACATCAATTCGCATCGGGGCGTACAGTTCAGGCAGTAGGCGACTCAGGTATTAAAAAGCATTGATATGAACAGACGAATCGGCAACTTGAAAAAGCTGCCGATTCGTCTATTTATGCGTTTATGATCCCGAGCTCGCGATGACAGGGTCATTGAGTGGCTTGCGTGAGAGTGTTTTGTCACCGGGTCACTTGAGGGTGTGGCCCATGCGATTTTTCTTGGTTTGCATGTAGAAGCGGTTATACTCGTTGGGAGTCACTTCGATGGGCACAACCTCTACCACTTCGAGTCCATGACCCTCGAGGCCGATGCGCTTGACGGGATTGTTTGTCATCAGTCGCATTTTTTCTACTCCGAGCGAGTGCAGTATTTGCGCACCCACGCCATAGTCGCGCTCATCAGCTTTGTGTCCCAAGTGCAGGTTGGCATCAACCGTGTCCAAGCCCTCCTCTTGCAACTTGTAGGCTGCGATTTTGTCCATCAGTCCGATGCCGCGACCCTCTTGGCTAAGATAGAGGACTACGCCTCGGCCTTCATCTTCAATCATGCGCAGCGACTTGTGAAGCTGCTCGCCGCAATCACAACGTTTTGAACCAAAGATGTCGCCTGTCGCACATGACGAGTGTACTCTCACCAGCACGGGACGTCCGTCTGACACATCACCCTTGATTAACGCTATATGCTCGAGGCCGTTGCTTTTTTGTCTGAAAGGGATGAGTCTGAAGTGGCCATACTCTGTCGGCATGTCAACTTCTTCTCCTTTCTCGATCAACGACTCTTTCTTCAGGCGATAGGCGATCAGATCGGCTATTGAGATGAGCTTCATGCCCCACTCGTCAGCACGCTTGCGCAGCTCGGGCAAACGCGCCATCGAGCCGTCATCGCTCATTATCTCCATCAATGCCGCTGCCGGCTGCAATCCCGCCAGACGGGCCAGGTCGACGGCAGCCTCGGTGTGCCCGGCGCGGCGCAACACGCCCTGATCTTGCGCATACAGCGGATTAATGTGGCCGGGACGGCCAAAAGTCTCGGGCGTGGAGGTCGGGTCGGCCAGTGCGCGGATGGTCGCACAGCGGTCTTGAATAGATACGCCTGTCGAACACCCCTCGAGTTTATCGACCGTCACGGTGAACGGTGTCCCCAACACCGAGGTATTGTCATCAACCTGATGAGGTAGATTGAGCTCGGCACAACGCGAACGTGTGATAGGTGCACACAACACGCCGCGGGCATTCTTGAGCATGAAATTCACCAATTCGGGCGTAATTTTCTCAGCTGCCACGATGATGTCGCCCTCATTCTCGCGGTCGGCGTCATCAACGACAATGACCGGTTTGCCTTGCTTAAAATCTTCTATAGCCTCCTCAATCAGGTCGAGTTTTATCTGTTGCATGTTCATCGGTTGTATGGTTAGTTTTATTTAATATCTGTGTGAGATTGCCGTCAAGCTCAACAATGTGCTCGGCATTTTTGGGCGTGACTGCAAACGGGTAATTGTTCAGCATCGCAATGACATTTTTTTCACGGCTGTTTGACAAATAGTCAATCAGCCGGTTGAGCTGTGTAGTTGTCGCGCGGTCGGCACGATTGAGCACCCGCGCAACTCGCCGCATGACAAACGGGCGTCTGCGCAGACGTGCCACATATTCACGCACCAGGGTGTCAAAAGCGGCTACGCGCTCTGTTGCCTCGACGGGATTGATCTCGACCATCACAAAGTCTTTGCGCTCGAGTTCGCGCCGTTCTTTGCCGGTGAGACGACGCCAGCGGTTGCGCCATGCGTCAAAATTGAACAGTGCCGAGTCATTCACCGCTTTTTGCGTCAAGAAGATGCCGAGCGGCAACAGCTCCATCGAGCTGAGCCAGATGCCTTCCCAGACATCAAGACGACCGTCGCGGGCCATCTTGTATCCGCTGTTATCAATGATATAGTAGATGATGAATAATATCACCGAAATCACCAACGGAGTGCCGATGCCACCCTTGCGGATGATGGCGCCGAGCGGCGCGCCGATAAAGAAAAAGATGATGCAGGCAAACGACAAGGTGAACTTTTTGTGCATCTCGATGCCGTGGCGGCGTATGTTTTTGCGGTCATCCTGCATCGTGTAGCTCTTGAACTCATAGTCCTGACGCACCCGACGCGCCTGGTTGAGCGCCTGATTGATGATGGTCTTGCTCATCGCCGAGGAGGTGCCGGCAAATATCGAGTCGAGCGACATCGTGCCGATCTCCACCCCGGCATACGGGTCGGCCGTCGCGACACGTTCAACCTTTGTTCCATCACTTATATACTCAAACCGGTTGATACCGAAGTGCGGGTAAGAAATGAGCGCGTCGGCATACGTATCTCCGATGCTGTCGACACGGGCCTGCACTGAGTCGACGGTCGCCTGCAGCTCTGCGATGTTTTTGCCGACATACTGGCTGCGGATGCCCGCCTCATCCATGCGGTTGAAGTTGGCATCAAACATGATGGTCAGCTCTTTCACGTCAAAAGACTCACGCCTGTACGGACGATTTTGTGATCGGCCGCCGGCCGAATTTTCGCGGAGGTTCTCAAATTGCTCGCCGTTATACAGCTGCAAGAACATGTGTGTCTTATCCTCCGTGAAGCTCAGCTTGCCCGAATCGGCCATGATGATGCGCGCATTGTCAAGTCCGCTGCGCACGTCATAGATGATCATGTCATACAGCATGCCGTTGTCGCGTCCCTTGCGCTCGACATACAGATTGATGCCCGGCAGCTGGTCATAGAACGCACCCTGGGGTATCTCCACTTCGGGACTCTTTTGCCGCATCGAGAAAAGCAGCGTCCACATCTTGGTCTGCGCTATCGGCAGGGCATTGTTTTGAAAAAAGAATGCGCCGATCGAAATGGCTATCATCAGCACTAACAGCGGGCGCATGACTCTCAACAGCGATATGCCAGATGCCTTCAGGGCCGTAAGCTCAAAATGCTCGCCGAGATTGCCAAACGTCATCAGCGACGCCAGCAACACCGACAGCGGCAGCGACAACGGCACCATCGTCAAGGCCGCATAGAAAAACAATTCGCCTATGACGCTGAAGTCAAGCCCTTTGCCTACCAAATCGTCGATATAGCGCCACAAAAACTGCATCAGCACGATAAAAAGGCTGATGAAGAACGTCATCATGAACACAGGCACGAATGTCTGCAACATGAAGGTGTCTATGCGCTTGACTCTTAACATTATTTCGTCAATGGTTTTGCACTGCAAAGTTAGCTATAAAATGCGAGAAAACAAACAACGGAGAACGGCACTGATGCCATTCTCCGTCATTATCAAGGTTATAAGGTCTTACTTACTCGTAGATAAACTCAAAGTCGTCGATATACATCACCGAGCCTGCACCTCCCGAGTAGTAGTCGCCCCAATATGATGCCGAACATGTCAGCACCAGACGCTGCGGCATGACATTATCGGTGCGATAATCGAGCGGAATGGTAAACTCAACCAATCCGTCGCCGGGAGTCGCCTCCTTGAAGATCTGCTCGCCGTAGGCCACCACGCCTGCATCGTTTTTGTCAAACAATGTCGGGCCTTTGGTGCGCACCACAACAGGCCAACTCTTGCCGTAAGTGGCATCGGCGCATGTGGTGTTGCTCAGCAGGGCTACATAGATTGTGCCCTGATCAAGATTGCCTTTGACACACTCTGAGGGTGTTCCGCTCGCCACATTGTCAATCTTAGCGGGTTGATACTTGACCCAGCCGTGCAATGCCTTGGGACGTCCTTTAAATTCGCGACCCCAACCGAGGATACCCTTGGTGGTATTCTCTGTGCCGAGGAACTCGCCTACAAAGCAGTTGCCGGCAGCAAAGGCAATAATAACCTTTTTAGACTGGAGTTTGGCCGAATAGTTGCCGCTATGTTTGATAGTGCTCTCGGGCACGGTCAGATTCTCACCGATGGTAGCCGAGCCGACGTTACCTGAATCCCAGAACATCTGACCGCCCTGAGCATAGAGGCGTTGAATTTTCCCATCCATGTGCCAGTCCTCAAAGCCGCCGTTGGGTATCTGCGGAGCGCCTTCGGTCGTGAACGATTGCACGTCGTTAGAGGTGAAGCCGTCACAGACTGCGCGATACTCATATTTAGTATCAGGTGTCAGACCTGTCAGTTTGGCCGTGATGATGCCGTTGGCAACCGTTGCCTCGGCGCGTGTCCAGTCACCGGCGCGTCCGGTAGCCTGACGATACTCGATGGCTGCATTGGTCACATTCTCTTTGACAACCTTTGCGGTCACAGTCATCGAGGTGGCACGCAGATTTGAGGGGGACAGATCGGGTGCAAGCGTCTGCACAGGTGCGTCGCTGACGCTGATCTTGAGGGTTTCCACGCGTTTCTTGCCGGTGATGTCAGTCGCCTCAAATGTGAGGACATACTCGCCGTTTTCAAGCGCATTTGTCATAGACTCCTCGAGGTTGATCTTCATCTTTGACGAGCCCGACACGGCATCCTCGACATATGTTGCGTCGATACCTTTGTCAGCAAGAGCATTTTTATACTCATCGGTCATGCCGAGAAAGTCACAGTCAGTCTCTGACGGGTCATTCAACAGCGTCGCCAACAGGTCTGAACGAAGCACCACGCTCTTGAGCTTGGTGGCTGAGAGCACCCAGATCGAGCGGCGGCCTATTGTACCTTTTTCGCCCGTCACGCCTTGTGCGATGTCAAAGTTGTAACCTTTGATGTCCGGTGCTGACGAAATCAGGATCTCATCCTCCACATCATTGGTGGTCTCATCAATCTCAATGGTCAGGAATGCTCCGCCGATCTCATCGGCACCGGCCTCATGCTTGACGTTGATGCGATATTCATACCCCGGTTTTACATTGTTGATGACGCCGGTGCGGTTGAATGTCTTTCCCAAATTGTCCGTGCCTGTCAGCGCCCAGGTGAGGTTGGTGTCGGTCGAAGGCATCATGAAGTAGCCTTTGCGCTCGTCGCGTCCCTCATACACCAACTGACCGCGGTCGTGCGACACTGTCATCGTGTAGTCTTTCAACACCTCGTCTATGGTCTCGCCATAGTTCACCGATGCAACCACGTTGGCGATTTTACACACGACCTCGACCTGTTGTGTCGAGCCCGACGTAATCTCGACGCGCTCGATGCCTTTGTAGTATTTGTCATCAAACGATGCCGACACGCTGTCACCGGCCCACGCCTCGACGGTGTAGTTGCCGGCTGTGAGCCACACGCCCTCCGTCGGCAGGCTGTTGATACCCTTATACTTACGCACCGGACCTTGGTCGTTCGACACCCATATGGTACATGTCTCGCCAAGCTCTTGTTCGGTAGCTGCTCTTGACACCACTTTGACATCGCTGTTGAGGCGAGCGGTCAAAAACATGCGGCCTTCGCCGGCCACAACCTCGCGTTCATCCGAGCAGGCTGTCGTCAACAGCACTGCCGCAGATGCGATGAATAGATATTTTAGATTTTTCATTGTGCGTCAAGATTTGAATGTGAGTGTAATGCTCTTGCTGTGACCTGCGTTATCCTTGAGTGTCAGCACAAATTTATGTAACTGACCGGGTTGTGCGATGGCTCCGAGCATCGGCATAAAAGAAGTGATGTCAAACTCTGCCGTCTTGGCCCCCTTGACCTCGACATCAGGATTGAGCAGGCCAAGGTCAGTCAGGCCCTGAGCACAGTCGCCGGGGTTGGCGATGTCCATCTCTTTGGCAAGACCCATTCCCTCGAGGTCCTCGGCGGGAAGTGCGGGCGAATCGATAACGACCAGGAGATTTGCTATCGGATATTCGCTGGCCATGTTCACCTTTGCCTCTTTTGCTCCGGGGCCAAACTCGCTGAGCTCATTGACGCCGGTCAGATTGAGTGTGCCGGGAGTGGTGGTGAACTCGATGGTGTCGTTGATGCCCGGATCAACGGGGTCATCAGGTACGATCGGTTCTTCTTTGGTATCCTCTTTGCCGGTGCGATCGCTGCCGTCGAGTACTTCCTCATCCATGTTGATGTTGTTGTCAACATTCTCGACCTCATGTGTGACATCAAGCAGGATGCCGTCGAGGTCAACGTTGCCGAACTCCTCATCCATGTCAGGATTTTTAGCCAGGCCAAACTTGATTATGTAGTGGTCGCCGGCCTTGACGTCGCGATAGATTTTGCGGATGTTGTTCTCAACCACACCGTTGATCGTTCCGGTGAATGAAGCAACCAACGTCGAGCTTCCCTCGAGAGCCTCAAAGTAGCCCGAACGTGTCTCGTTGAGCCCGAAGTCAAGACTACCCTCGTCATTGGCTATCACGGTCACCTTTGACTCGCTGCCGGCAACCGCCTTGAGCTCATCGGTGAAAGTGATTGTCACCTTGATGTTGCCAAGCTTGCACACGACCGTGCCGATCTCAGTGATCTCGCCATCGATGATCGAGAAATCTTTTTCTCCTGCAAACCAAGGTGCGTCAAAAGCTGCCTTGGCGTTGGCGCCCGAGGTAACCTCTACATAATACTCGCCAACCGGGAGTGTCACGATATCGGGCAGATTCTTGAACAGATACTCGGTGCCGACAAGTACATCGTCAGCCTTGCGATGTATCGCGACCGTGAAGTTATCGAGGTTGTAGGTGGCGCGTGCGTCAGTGCCGTCAGGGTTAGTCACCTCGACGCCCATCGTTTTGAGCGACACCGATCCTTTTGACGTGCCGTCTGTGCCCAGATCAGGCTCCCATTTGTCTCCGCACGACGCAAAGCCGAGCGTCATTGCGAAAACTGCTAATATATTAAATATCTTTTTCATGATTGGCTTATGATTAATAATTGAGTGTGATGTCGTCAACATACAGTGAAGATCCCTTATATTCGCCTTTTCCGAAGTTACCTCCAAAAGGCGGCGGAGTGATCCAGTCGCCGTTCTTGGTCACGGCTGACGGGTTGTTAGTCGAGAGGAAACGCACATAAATCTTGGCTGCTTTGGGTGATCCGGCGGGATATTCTAAGTTGAGTGTCTTTGCGGTATAGGCATCAGCCTTGCTGAGACTCACCTTGGCGGTTGAGATAATCTTGCCGGCAGCGTCAATCACTTCTACAAGTGCCTCACCCGTGTCTGATGCGTTTTTAGGTGAATACTTGTAGTAGAACGTCATCGATGACGGACGCGAGCCGAATTTGATGCCGCAGTCAAGGTCAGAGGTCAGCAATGAGCCTGAGACGCCTGAATAGCCTGACGGACGTGTCGTGCGGTCAGATCCGAGGTGAAGCAAACCGGCATCGGCATACTTCATAGCTCCGCCCATCGTCCCGACAGCTGAGTTACCCGAGCCCCAACCGTGAGTGGTAAGACACGCCGCATTACCGCTGTGAGCATCGGTGGTTTGCTTGGTGCCTGATACTCTGACGTATGCAAAGTCACCACCCTGACTCGTCGTCATCGGGTTGTTGGTGCCCCAGCCTTCAAATTTTATGTTCTGCCAGTGGCTTTTTGAATCAACAGTCGTCGTGTTTGCGTCAAGATTGCCGTTGGGTATCTGCACGATTTCCTCGGTCGTGAACGAGAACGGGTCACAGGTGCGGTCGTCTAACTGCACTTTAAAATAATACTTGGTCGCAGGCTCGAGCCCGGCGATCACGATGTCATTGCTGTTGGTAGTAAATGATTTTTGCGAATAGTTTGTGCCGTCAGTCGAAGCATATAGCGTGGCACGCGCAGCCGCCTTTGCCGACGGCTCATAAGCGGCCGTCAGTGTGATGGTGGCATATTTCGCAAACACATCATTCTCGCTATATGCTATTTCAAAAGGGACTACCGGGATGTCACATGCCTCAGAGACTGTCGTGCCGCTGACGGCTCTCAGCTTGGTGGTGGCGGTCACGCCGACAGGCAGAGTGACTTTGATGCGATAGGTCTCGTCGGCACCGCGTGTGAGCACCGTGTAAGTGGCGTCACCGTATGTACCGCTGGTCTTGAGGTATTGCACCTTCACTTTGCTCAGGTCATTGCCGTTATAGGTCATGTCGAGCTCAACCTCGGTGTCACCGGCATGTGCCTCCTGAACATTGTCGAGTGCGAGGGTGAGTCGTTTGACCTCGACGCTCAAGGTCATCAGCTCGTCACACACTTTGCTGTATTTGTCTTTGACCTGCAGAGCGAATGCCGACGTGTTGTCGCCGCTCTCAAGATATTTGATATGCTTGATTACATTTGTCAGATTGATTGACGCCATCTTGTCGGGGGTGCCCCAAAGACCGAGCTGCTCAAATCCGAGCGACTGCATCGCGGCACGCTCGGCGTCAGTGGCTGCCAGCAAGTCTACCTCAGCAGGCCAGCCTTGATTGATCAGTGACTTTGAGCTGGTCGTCAGGATGACTGAGCTGAGACCGCCGCGGGCAATGATGTTGGCACGCAAATCGGTGGTGATGTCATCACCCTCGATCAGTGACAATGTCTCGCCCGAGGTGAAACCTTTGGGCGTGATCATAGGCGCGGGAGCGTTCATCAGCTCGTCGCTGAGGTCAATCTCAACGGTCTCGCCGTCGAGGACAGTGTCATCAAACGACAATACCAATGTTGCGTCGCCGACCGCACCCTCGTTCACGTCAAAGGTCACTTTGTGCAATGTCTTTGCCTTGGCCGTGAACGACGAGGGCTGCAAGGTTGCAGACTGTCCGTTGGGCTTTGTGAGGCTGATGATTACATCACAGTTGCCCGGTGTGACATAAACAGGGCGTGTCTCGTCGGCAGGGTAATCGATGTAGCTGCCACCTGCCGTATGCAACTGTGCGCTGTAAGCGGTGAAGTATTTTTTGAACGCATCGCTATACTCGATTGCGACCATCGAGTTGTTCAACGAGGCGGTCATCGACACCGTAGATGTGTTGCCGTCGGTGACTGACACCTCGGTTGACCCGTAGTAGTAAGGTGATTCAAAATCCTCGACCTCCGAGTCGCCATAGTACGCCTCGAGCGTATAATGTCCGACTTTAAATGACGTTTCGCCTGCAAACTCTGACACACTGTTCCAGGTCTTTGAATAAGAACCGTCCGATGATGTCATTTTAAGTTTCAGATCATCAGTGGTGAGATCGCCGTCTGCACGGCTCTCTCCCTGTGCCTGCGTTACTTGAGCATCCAGATTAAGTCGCAGATCGATGCGGCCCGTGCCGTTGCTCAACGTACTTGACTCATCACCGCAACCCGCCATCAACAGGGCAGCTGCGGCAAAAAGTCCGATACTGAACTTTTTTTTCATAGAATATAATGATTGATTGGTTGGTATGCTAAAAATTTTATTTAGTTAGATAACTGTTATATAATAATTTATAGCCAATTCTTTTACGAACCGGCATGATTTTTTCCACAAAATATGCCGCTAAATTACAAAAAATAATTCAAACTCAGCCCTTTTTCCTCCACTTTATCAACGAAATTTTGACTTATCGGATGACTTATTTACATTTGTCGATAATTATCTACACCGGCTTGCGCCCTCGGTGTTTTGTCAGTACCTTTGTCAAAAATAACAGAGTAAACAACTCTCAATAACATTCCTAACCTACTGCCGATGAGCGATGTCATCAGACTGCTCCCCGACTCGGTCGCCAATCAGATTGCCGCAGGTGAGGTCATACAGCGCCCTGCCTCGGTCGTCAAAGAGCTGGTTGAGAACGCCGTGGATGCCGGAGCCGATACCATACAGATTATCATCAAGGATGCGGGTCGCACTTTGATTCAGGTTGTCGACAACGGTCGCGGCATGTCGCCGACCGATGCCCGCATGGCCTTTGAGCGCCATGCCACTTCAAAAATCAATGCCGCACAAGACCTCTTTGCTCTCCGCACAATGGGATTCAGGGGCGAGGCGCTGGCCTCGATATGCGCTGTCGCACAGGTCGAGCTGCGCACCCTGGCCACCGGTGACAATGTCGGCACCCGCCTCATCATCAACGGCTCGGAGGTTGAGAGCCAACAGCCTGATGCATGCGCCCAGGGCACAAACATGATGGTGCGCAACCTTTTTTACAACATCCCGGCTCGGCGCAAATTCCTGAAAAAAGACTCGGTGGAGATGTCCAACATCCTGCACGAGTTCGAGCGCCTGACACTCGTCAATCCCGGGGTCGAGTTTTCGCTTGTACATAACGATGTGACCCTACACTCGCTCACACGCGGACCTGTCATCCAACGCATCGGGCAACTCTTTGGCCGTCAACTCGAAAAACAGCTGTTGCCCGTAAAAACCGACACCTCGATTGTCAACATTTCGGGTTTTGTCGGACTCCCAGAGAATGCCCGGCGGCGCGGCGCCCATCAATTCTTGTTTGTCAACGGCCGTCACATGCGGCACCCCTACTTCCACAAGGCCGTCATGTCGTGCTACGAGAAGCTGATCGGCACCGACGTCCAGCCGATGTACTTTTTGTATTTTCATGTCTACCCGGCGACAATCGATGTCAACATCCACCCCACCAAAAACGAGATCAAGTTTGAGAACGAGCAGATGATATGGCAGATTCTCGTGGCTGCCGTCCGCGACACGCTCGGACGGTTCAATGCCATGCCGGCCATTGATTTTGAGAACGCCGATGCGCCCGACATCCCCGTCTTCAACCCTGACACCACGGCCGCACCGTCGCTCGACATCGACAGCAGCTACAACCCCTTTGCGCAATCTCAAAACGACTTTGGCACCCCGTCATCACACGGC
>CAZKYR010000006.1:0-17175 GCA_964557035.1 uncultured Bacteroides sp.
TTAAGATTAATAAGAAATGGATTATTCTCAGTTTTTAGCAATGAAGCAAGAAATAGGATTGTTAATCGTATTTCTATTAGTCTTCCTCTATGACACGTTTGCAGGCAAGCGTCAGCTCAATGCCCTGTCGGGTATCACGGTTGTGCTGTTCGGCCTGTTGACGGTTGCCGGCTTCTTCTGTGCCGGTGTAGATGACAAAGTGATGGCCTTTGGCGGCATGTATGTCACATCGCCCGTGATGGTTTGTATCAAAAACATCCTCAATGTCGGTGTCCTCATCGTGCTGATACAGGCGACCAAGTGGGCTAACAGCGACCTGCAGATAATGCGTCGCGGCGAGTTCTACGAACTGTTGCTCATCACGCTGTTCGGCATGTATCTGATGATTTCGGCGCGTCACTTCCTTGTGTTCGTCATCGGTCTCGAGTCGGCTTCGCTGCCGTTGGCTGCCATGGTAGCCTTTGACAAGCGTCGCAAAGAGAGCCATGAGGCTGCCATCAAATATCTCCTCACCGCAGTTTTCTCGTCAGCGATCTTTATGTTCGGACTGTCGTTTGTGTACGGCTTGAGCGGTTCGCTCTACTTTGCCGAGATCGCGACCGCCCTGACGGGAAGCGCATCGACGATGCTGATTGTCGCCATCGCATTTGTGATTGCCGGTGTCGGCTTTAAATTGTCACTTGTGCCGTTCCACCTCTGGACAGCTGACGTATATCAGGGTGCGCCTACCAACGTCACCTCATATCTGTCGGTGATTTCTAAAGGCTCGGCAGCGTTTGCGTTCCTGGTCATCCTGGCACAAGTGTTCGGACAAAGCTATGCCGACGTGTGGGAGTGGATGATGTATGCGTTGATTATCCTCACCATCACAGTGGGAAACCTCTTCGCGATGCGTCAGCGCAACATGAAGCGATTCCTGGCTTTCTCGTCAGTATCTCAGGCCGGCTATATCATGCTCGGCATCGAGGGTATGAACGACATGGGCCTGGCCGCCCTGATGTACTACATCCTCGTCTACATCTTCTCTAACCTTGCAGCCTTTGGCGTGATCGGTGCAATCGAGAATGCCACAGGTCGTGTGAGCATGGATGACTATAAGGGACTTTACAAGACAAATCCCCGCCTGTCGTTTGCGATGATGCTGGCGATGTTCTCATTGGCAGGTATTCCTCCGTTTGCAGGTTTCTTCAGCAAGTTCTTCATCTTCACCTCGGCAATCAACCAGGGTTCGACCGCGATATATGTGCTCGTGCTCATTGCGTTGATCAACACGATCATTTCGCTCTACTACTATCTGTTGGTAGTGAAGGCAATGTTCATCAGCGAGGATGAGTCGCCGATCGCCACCTTCAAGTCAAGCTTTGGAGAGCGCTTAGGCTTGTGGATCACCGTTGCCGGTATCATCGGCTTAGGTATCGTAAGCTACTTCTACGATTACATTCTCTCACTGACCGGCACATCGACGTTACTAAATTTCTAACAACAAATCCATAGTCTCGAAGGGTGTGTCAACAAAATGGTTTGACACACCCTTTTGCATATCACAATGAGAGTAATCACACTTGACAACGCGCGTTTTGAATCGGCTTGCCGACAGCTCGAGTCGGCGTGTGCCGACCATGAGCCCGACCTCATCGTCGGCATCGCAACCGGGGGCGTGTATGTCGCCGAACGCATGTTTGACGGTGTGCCGCATGTGTCGATATTAAAGCAGCGCCGAAGCACCGCCCGCAAGACCGCATCGGTCTCACGCCTTTTGCGTTTGCTGCCTGTCCCGGTCAGCAATCTGATGCGCATGTGCGAGTCGAGACTATTGTCATGGCGCAAGCCTAAGCCCGCAGCGGCTGTCAAGCTCGATGAGATGACATGCAGGGCTGTCAAGGCGTCGAGGCGAGTACTCGTAGTCGACGATGCCGTAGACAGCGGCGTGACGCTCGATGCAGTCCTTAGAGGCGTGGCGGCGGTTGAAGGTGAGCGCGAGATTCGCTCGGCGGTGGTGACCGTGACGACTTCTCACCCCCTTGTGCATCCAAATTACACATTGTATAACAATCACACACTGATACGTTTTCCGTGGTCAAAGGACAATCAAACGGCCAATTGATGGCGGTCGACCTCGACGGCACGCTGGTCACCGGCAACTCGCTGCACCTGTATATACGCTGCGGTCTGAGCGACGCGTTGAGACGTGGCGATCTGTGGCGTGCGACGCGCATTCTCGGTGCCATTGCGATGCGTAAGACGGGATTTTGGTCGCATCTGGCCATGAAGCGGTCGGTCTTGAAAACTATCCGACCCAACAGACGCATTATGGACGTTTTTAAGGCTCGTTTTGAGGCTATGCTGTCGACAAGGGTGATGTCACTGATAAATGACGCTCGCGGGCAAGGAACGACCGTACTGCTTGCCACCGCTGCGCCTGACGTCTATGTCAGCCAAGTGTGGGACGGCGATTTTGTCGCCACGGACAGTGAATCGCAGCGCGAGTGTCGTGGCGAGGAGAAGAGACGTCGCGTGCTTGAGTATGCGTCAGAGCACGGGCTGTCACTCACGGCGGTCGTCACTGACCACCATGACGATTTGCCCCTGTTGGCGGTTGAGAGCGTCAGGGAACGATATCTGATTTCGCCCTCTGCCGAGACACTTGCTCAGGTAGCGCAAGTGCCGGGCGGCATATATTGTGTTTCTCACATATCCGAATGACAGTGCTATTGCAGGGCAATCGCAGCATGAGCGTAATGCTACGATGGTTATAATGTTAATTATAGTGTGATTATTATTGATTTATGACAAATTTTGTGTGAGCTTTCACAAAATATCACTATTTTTGCAAAACTTTAGAATGCTGTTCAATTTTAGAAAACCGAACTGTCCAAATGACTAACCGACGTAGAGATACCCGTATGAGTTTACGCCAAAAAAAGCAAGACAAGAGTGCACGTCTTGTCTCTTTTTCCAGCGGTAAGTTCAGAAACACGGGGAACACATACGTCACTCGAATCATCGTTTTTTGGTTGCTTCTCGAGGTTTTAGTGGGGCTGCTGATAATTTTCTTTGTAATTGATTTATGACATTAAAGGAAGCATACAAAATAATTTTTGAGGGTGCCACAATGCATCTTGACGAGACAGAGATGCAACGTGTGACGCAATGCTATGATTTTCTTGAACGATTTGCACACGACAAGGTGATTTATGGCATCAACACCGGCTTTGGTCCGATGGCCCAATGGCGTGTGGAAGATGAGCATCTGAAGGAACTGCAATATAACATCATCCGTAGCCATGCGACCGGCGCTGGACAACCGTTGTCCGAGACACAGGTCAGAGCCGCAATGGTGGCGCGTGCCAATACATTCATGCAGGCTCGTTCGGGCATTCATCCCGACACAGTGAGGCTGATAGCCGATTTTGTAAACTATGGAGTGATACCTTTCGTGCCCTGCCACGGCAGCGTGGGGGCGAGCGGCGACCTGGTGCAGCTCGCGCACATAGCCCTGACAATGATAGGAGAGGGGAAAGTATATTATCAAGGAGAGTTGCGCGATGCTTCGCAAGTGTTGGCACAGCTCAATCTCAAACCGATGCAAATCTATGTGCGCGAGGGCCTGGCTGTTGTCAACGGCACGGCCGTGATGACCGGCATCGGCATTGTCAACCAACGCAGTGCCGAGCGCCTGTTGGAACGCGCAATCCTCGCCTCGGCCTGGATCAATGAGATAGCAGCTTCCTATGACGACTACATGTCGGTCGAGCTTAACGAACCGCGACGTCAGAGAGGACAACAGATTGTGGCCGCGCGTCTGCGCGATTACAGCCGCGGCAGCCGTCGGCTTGTGCGTCGCGAGCATGTGCTCTATGGCGATGCCCAGCGAGGCGTCAAAGTGTTTGAGCACAAGGTGCAGGCTTATTATTCGCTCAGGTGCATCCCTCAGATACTCGGTCCGGTGCTCGAGAGCGTCGAGTCGTCGGCCGACATCCTTGAGCGCGAGCTCAACTCGGCGTGCGACAATCCGATAATCGACTACGAGGCTGAGAATGTGCTGCATGGGGGCAATTTTCACGGTGACTATGTGTCGCTTGAGCAAGATAAGCTCAAGATTGCCCTTGTGCGTCTGACCATGACAGCCGAGCGCCAGCTCAACTATCTGTTCCACGACCGTATCAACGGCATCTTGCCCCCGTTCCTCAATATGGGGGTGAGGGGACTCAACTACGGCATGCAGGCATGTCAGTTCACCGCAACCTCCACGACAGCCGAGAGCCAGACATTGGCGATGCCAAACTATGTCCACTCAATCCCCAACAACAACGACAATCAGGACATCGTCAGCATGGGCACCAACACGGCGTTGTTGACGGCACACGTCATCCAAAACGCATGGCAAGTGATGTCAATTCTCTACATTGCGCTGGCACAGGCAACAGACTGCCTCGGCATCGCCGACAGTCTTGCAGAGACGACACGCAGGGCTTATGACGACATACGCGCCATCACGCCTGTCATTGCCGACGACACCCCATTCTATGACGACATTGCCAAGGTCGGCGATTATTTACTAAACACAATCGTGAAATGAGATATGCACTTGTCACCGGCGCATCGCGCGGCATAGGACGCGCCATTGCCCGCGAACTTGCCGCAGCCGGGTATGGCGTGATAATAAATTACAAGTCAAATGATGCCGCCGCCGCAGAGGTCGTAGCTGAGATTGAGGCGATGGGCGGGTCGTGTCAGTTGCTCAAATATGACACGTCAGACGTCGCTGCCACCGATGCGGCACTCGACGGGTGGCAGGACGCACACCCTGACGACTACATCGAGGTGCTGGTGAATAATGCCGGCATACGCCGCGACAACCTCATGGTTTTCATGGACAACGAGTCGTGGCACGATGTACTCGATGTCACAGTGGATGGCTTTTTCTACACCACGCGGCGGTTGCTCAAGAATATGCTCACACGTCGCCGTGGCCGCATCGTCAACATCGCGTCGCTCTCGGGCCTCAAGGGGTTGCCGGGCCAGGTGAACTATTCAGCCGCCAAGTCGGCACTCATCGGCGCAACCCGTGCATTGGCACAAGAGGTCGCAGCACGCAAAGTCACTGTCAACGCTGTCGCGCCCGGCTTTATTCACAGCGACATGACAGCGGACCTCGATGAGGCTACATTGCGCAAAATGGTGCCCGCCGGTCGATTTGGCGAGCCCGAAGAGGTCGCGAAACTTGTAAAATTTCTGGTGTCAGACGACGCGTCGTACATCACCGGACAGGTAATATCAATCAACGGAGGCCTGTATTAAACGAAAAAATGAGGATATGAGACGAGTAGTAATCACAGGTGCAGGCATCTGGTCGTGTATAGGTCAAAATTTTGATGAGGTGGCGCAGTCGTTGCGTGCAGGACGCTCGGGCATCGTAGTGGAGCAAGAGCGACTCGAGTATGGCTATCGGTCAGGTCTGACCGGTCTGGTGCCAAAACCGCAGCTCAAAGGACTGCTCGACCGTCGCACTCGCACCGGCATGTCAGAAGAGGCTGAGTATGCCTACATGGCCGCTCGCGAGGCATTCGCCATGGCCGGTGTCGACGACGCATATCTGCGCGACAATGAGGTCGGCATCATCTTTGGTAATGACTCGTCGGCCAAACCTGTGATCGAGGCGTCAAAAATCATGTCAGAGAAACATGACTCGGCGCTGTTGGGCTCTGGCTTCATTTTTCAGTCAATGAACTCGACCGTCAACATGAATCTCAGTTCGATATTTGGCCTCAGAGGCATCAATTTCACTGTCTCGGCCGCTTGTGCCAGCGGTTCGCACGCTGTCGGTCTCGGTCTGATGATGATCAGGCAAGGAATGCAAGATATGATACTCTGCGGCGGAGCACAAGAGACAAATTATTACTCGATGGCTACGTTTGACGCGCTGAGCGCGTTCTCGGTGAGAATGGATGAGCCGCAGAAGGCTTCGCGGCCGTTTGACCGCGACCGTGACGGACTGATACCGTCGGGTGGCGCAGCAGCCCTGGTGCTTGAAGAGTATGAACATGCAGTCGCACGCGGCGCTCACATCCTTGCCGAGGTGACAGGCTACGGTTTCTCGTCAAACGGTGGCGGCATGTCACAGCCGAGCGACACCGGGTCGGAGGTGGCGATGCGTCGTGCGCTTGCAGATGCGTCGGTCGATGCCTCGCAGATTGACTATGTCAACGCCCATGCTACGTCGACCCCGCAAGGCGACCGTTATGAGGCGATGGCGCTGAGCCGTATTTTTGGCGATGTCAAAGTGCCGGTAAGCTCGACCAAATCGATGACGGGTCACGAGTGCTGGATGGCCGGCGCGTCAGAGATCGTGTATTGCCTGGCGATGATGCGCGACGGCTTTATAGCTCCAAATATCAACCTCGACAATCGCGACGAGGCTGCAGAGAGTCTCAACATCGTTACCACAGCGACACCCTGCAAGCTCGAGCGCGTATTGTCAAATTCGTTTGGTTTCGGTGGCACCAATTCGGCAATCATTTTGCAATCGGTGGCATCGGGCAATCAGGAGCCGCCCCTCGGTTAACTTTTCTAACGAAACACACTCCTGAATAGTGTTTGTTTGCAATAAAATCGCTAACTTTGCAAACAAACAGATATGCACCTCTCACCTGATTTATATAAACGTTACACTCACGAACGGCTGTCGGCACGCGAAGCGCAGCGGCAGGCCGAGTTCATTGCGTTCGGGCCGATCATCTTTCAGGTGGCGCGCCTCGCAGTCAAATTCGGCATTCTTGATGCCATACGCGACAGTCGCGCCGGATTGACGCAGCAAGAGATAGTCGAGCTGTCGGGCCTGAGCCCATACGGAGTCAAAGTGCTTGTAGAAGCGGCACTGACTATCGGGCTGCTGTTGATAGACCCCGAGACCGACCGGTTCGTGCTGTCCAAGACCGGTTGGTTTTTGCTGACCGACGCAGCTACCCGCGTCAACATGGACTTTAATCACGATGTCAATTACTTAGGCTTGTTTGAGCTCGAGACCGCCATCAAAGAGGGACGTCCGGCAGGGCTGAAGCATATCTCTGACGCGACGACAGTCTATGAGGGTTTGTCTACACTCCCTGATGAGGTGCGTCGCAGCTGGTTTGCATTTGACCACTATTATAGCGACAGTTCGTTTGACAGCGCTCTCGACATCGTGTTTGACCGCCCTGTCAGGCGGCTGACCGACGTGGGGGGCAACACCGGCCGTTGGGCTCTCAAATGCGTCGGACGTGACAGCGATGTTGAGGTCACAATTCTCGATTTGCCGCAGCAGATAGCATTGATGCGCGACAACATTGAGGGTCACCCCGGAGCGTCGCGCATACATGGTTATGGCATCAATTTGCTTGACCGCGAGGCTCAGTTTCCGGCCACTGAGCCTGATGTGATATGGATGAGTCAGTTTCTCGATTGTTTTGGCGAGGATGAGATTGAGTCGATACTCAGCCGCGCGGCAAAAGTGATGACGCCCGACACACGTCTTTGCATCATGGAGACATTGTGGGACCGCCAGCGATTTGAGCCGGCTGCATTGTGCCTGACACTGACGTCGCTCTATTTCACAGCCATCGCCAACGGCAACTCAAAGATGTATCACGGTGACGACCTGATGCGTATCATAGAGCGCGCCGGCTTGTCTGTCGAGACCATACATGACAATCTTGGCATGGGACACACAATTTTGGTTTGTAAAAAAGAAAAATAAACAGAGATGACACACGAAGAGATAGAAAATAAGGTTCGCGATTTTTTGATTGAAGACCTTGAGATAGAACCCGAACTGATCAAGCCTGATGCCAAACTCAAAGAGGATATCGGCATAGACAGTCTTGATTTTGTCGACATTGTCGTAATCGTCGAACGCAACTTTGGCTTCAAAATCAAGCCTGAGGAGATGCAGGGCGTGCTGACGCTCAATGATTTTTGCGATTACATTGCCACCAAGGTAAATTGAAGATGCTCAGTCCCGGCGACATAGACATCAGGTGTTTGCTGCCACAGCAGCCTCCGTTTGTTGCGGTTGGCCGCCTGTTGTCGTGCGGACAAGCTGACGCTGTCAGTGAGACACGGGTGTCAGAGATGCCGCTGTTTGTCGAGGGTGATCATCTCACCCCGGCCGGTCTGATAGAGAATATGGCGCAGACATGTGCGGCCTGGACGGGCTATGAAGACTATGTCGCGGGTAACACACAACCTAAAGTCGGTTTTATAGGCGCGGTTCGCGACTGTGAAATACACAGTCTGCCACGTGTGTCCGACACGCTCACTACGTCAGTGCTTCTCGAGCAAGAGGTGTTTGGAATGATGCTTGTGACGGCTCAAATCAAAGTCGCTGATGTCACTGTTGCCAATGCGACACTAAAAATCGCATTGCAGAAATGAAAGAACTGACAAACAACTGCCCTAAGCTGTCGGTAGAAAAAGAGTTTGAGATCCGCTTTAGTGAAGTAGACCTGATGAAAGTGGTGTGGCATGGGTCATATCCGCTTTATTTTGAGGATGCACGCGAGGCGTTCGGGACAAAATATGGCCTAGGATATATGGATTTTATTAACAACCGCACGTATGCCCCGCTGGTCGAATTGACGTTTAAGTACAAGCGTCCGCTCAGATACGGCATGCGTCCGATAATCCGCATAACATATGTGCCCACACCTGCCGCCAAGATCGTGTTTGATTATGAAATCGTGCACGAGGGGGTGGTGATGGCCACAGGCCGTTCGGTGCAGGTTTTCATGGATCTTGACTACAATCTGCTGTGGGATAACCCCGAATTTTATAGCCGCTGGAAGGCCGATAACCACCAATTATGAGCAGCCTGATAGCTTACAATATCATTTCACCGTTGGGGCGTACGGCAGCACAGAATTTTGATGCGGTGCGCGCCGGCAAGTCGGGAGTAAGATTGCACAAGTCGCTCCATGGCTTGCGCGATGATGTCGTGGCATCTGTTATCAGCGAGAGCAACAACGGCTCGGAGTCGGTGATAGCCCTGGCCGAAGAGTCGGTGCGTGAGGCATTGTCGCATTGTGAAGTTGACGCAGCCGATGAAAGCACGGTCTTTGTCATCTCCACCACCAAAGGAGGGTTACCCGACGCCACAGAGCAGACACTCAGCGATGTCGCACGCGCGATAAGTCGAAGATTTGATAATCCCAATCAGCCGGTTGTCATCTCAAACGCGTGTGTGTCGGGCGTGAGTGCGCAAATTGTCGCCAACCGGTTGCTCGAGAGTGGCCGTTATGCGACAGCAATCGTGGTAGGTGTCGACCTGCTCAGCCGGTTTATCGTCTCAGGGTTCATGTCGTTCAAAGCGCTGAGCGACAAGTTGTGCATGCCGTTTGATGCCGGGCGCACGGGGCTTAATCTCGGCGAGGGGGCTGCCACAATGATTCTGAGTAATGTCAAACGGCCCGGTTTACCCCAACTTGTAGCCGGCTCGATGCACAATGACGCCAATCACATATCAGGGCCTTCACGCACCGGAGAAGGCTCATATCGTGTGTTGTGCGATTTGCTCATGCGGGTAAACCGCGACCAAATCGCTTTTGTCAGCCCTCACGGCACGGCCACCGTTTATAATGACGAAATGGAGTCTATCGCTTTGCACCGCGCGGGCCTCGACTCGCTACCCGTCACCCCGCTCAAAGCTGTGTACGGCCACACATTAGGTGCGGCCGGAGTGATTGAGACCATCATCGCATGTGAGGCTATGCGCCGTCAGGTAGTGATCGGCACGGGTAGAGAAGTGCAAAACGGGGTATCGCATCCGCTTGATATACCTGACGTTGAGCGCGCCATTCCTCAGGGCCGCGATGTGTTTATTAAACTGATTTCGGGCTTTGGCGGCATCAATGCCGGCGTGGCGTATAAAATGGCATGATGATGGCAGAGCAAGTAAAAATAACCCCCCGGGAAGTAAGCGTAGATGGTAAAGTGATCGCGACCCGCGGCGAGGAAACGGACTTTGTCGCCCGTGTCTATCGCGAGATGATTGGCGGCTATCCCAAATTTTTCAAGATGGATGGACTGTCGCGCCTCGGAGTCGTGGCTGCCGAGTTGCTTCTACGTGGCATCAAAGACAAAGCTGACCTCGCTGTCAGCCTTGTGACCTGTCACGGGTGCAAGGTCACCGACGAAGCGTTTCTGGCGACTGTAGCGAGTGATGAGGAGTTTTATCCGTCTCCGGCACTGTTTGTCTATACGCTCCCGAATATTGTAGCCGGCGAAATTGCCATACGACATGGCATCTATGGCGAAACATGTGTGTACATGGCTGCAAACCGTGATGAGGCGGTGAACATGTTCGGTCTGATGCCTGACGGCGTAGTGGGTTGGATTGACTATCAGTCGCCCGATGACTTTATTTGCGAATTATTTTTAAAACAATCATAAATGGAAGAACTTGAACTGCAACTCAAACAGCAGATTATCGAAGCCCTCAATCTTGAGGAGATGACTGTCGGGGATATAGAGACCGAAGCACCGCTTTTTGGCGAAGGCCTGGGCCTCGACTCAATCGACGCTCTCGAGTTGATAGTGCTGCTCGAAAAAGAGTATGGTATCCGCATCAGCGATCCGGCAAAGGGAAAAGAAATTTTTGCGTCGGTCGGCACGATGGCCCGCTACGTAGAGGCAAATCGCACAAAGTGAGTGGCGAACGCGACATACTGATCACGGGCATCGGCGTTGTGTCAGCGCTTGGGCTTGATGCGCCTTCAAATCATCAGGCTCTGTTGCATGGTGCAACCGGCATTGCTCCGGTCAGATTTGTTGATACCGCTCACCGAGGCTTGCCCGTAGGCGAGGTTAATCTTGTCACCGGCCACGCTCTGCGGACCGTTGAGTTAGGCGCCCTTGCACTCGCTGAGGCAGTCAGGTCAGCATCGCTCACTGATGCCGACCTCTCTGACGCAGTGTTTGTAAATGGCACGACGGTCGCCGGCATGGATAACACCGAGCGCCATTTTGAACGTATGCTTGACGGTGCCGGCAGGGAGTGCGGTGACATGCTTGCTATGAATGTATGCGAGGTGACAACACGCCTGACGGCTGAGCGAGCCGGAAGTTGGGGCGCGATGACCACCGTCTCGACGGCCTGTTCGTCAGCGGCTAATGCAATCATCTACGGCGCCCGACTGATCAAGGCGGGGTTAGCCGATATTGTCGTGGCCGGCGGAGCAGAGGCGTTGTCGCGTTTCCATATCAACGGATTTGACTCTTTGATGATACTTGACCGCGAAGTTTGCCGCCCGTTTGACACATCGCGTGCCGGCATAAATCTCGGCGAGGGCGCGGGGTATCTCGTGCTCGAGAGTCGCGAGTCGGCTGAAAGGCGCGGAGCCATGCCGCTCGCATCTCTGGCGGGGTGGGGTAACGCCTGCGATGCCTACCATCAGACAGCTACTTCGCCCGACGGGCGTGGCGCTCTGGCGGCGATGCGCCGGGCAATCGAGATGGCTCACATCAGTCCCGCGGATGTCGCTTATGTCAATACCCACGGTACCGGTACACATGACAATGACAGTGCTGAGTTAGCAGCCATGCGTGCGCTCTTTGGCGAAAAATTGCCACCGTACGCCTCGACAAAATCGCTCACGGGACACACCACGAGCGCATCGGCAGGCATTGAGGGTGCGTTCTGTGTGCTCGCACTGCAAAATGGACAAATGTATGCCGGTTTGCCGACTGTCAATGCTGCCGACCCTAATAATCCGCCGTTGAACCGCGTTGAAGAATTGACCGGAGAGTATGTGTTGTGCAACTCCTTTGGGTTTGGCGGCAACGACAGCTCTCTGTTATTCAAGAAAATATGACAAAGCCGATTTATATACGCAGTGTTGTAAGTCTCCGTGGTGATGAAGGCGATTACCGTCGTTGGCTCAAGCCTATTGAGGCCCGACGGATGAGCCGCATGTTGAGGCGTGCGCTCGATGCTTCGCTGACAGCTCTCGAAAAGGCGTCTGTCACGATGCCCGATGGCATCATCACTGCGACAGAGTGGGGGTGTTGGGAAAACTCAGAGCATTTTTTGACAGATATCTGCCGGCAGGGCGAGCAGCATCTCAAGCCGTCGCTCTTCATGCAGTCTACCCACAATACGATCGGCTCGATGATCGCAATACACCTTGGTTGCCAAGGATATAACAACACCTGGTCGCATGGAGACCAATCGTTTGCCTCAGCATTGACCGATGCGTGGATGTTGTTGCAGGCCGGTGATGCCGAGACTCTGCTGGTCGGATTACACGACGAGGTGACACCGTTGCAAACCCGACTTCTCGGTGAACGCGCTCCTTTAGACAGGTCGCTGGCAACCGTTTTGTCAGTCTACCCTGACGGGACAGCTGTAGATAATCTTAAACAACTCATCGAATACTATGATATTGCACGATAACCTATACACAATCAAGCACTCTGATGCTAATTTTGAGGGTGATTACTCAGCCACATTGTGGCTCAATGACGAATGTGAAATCTATCGTGCGCATTTCCCGGGTAAACCGATAACGCCCGGGGTGTGTATAATACAGATTATAAGTGAGTTGGTTGAGCATTTTATTGGCGCGGGCCATCAGCTTGCCATCGTTCGCAACGCCAAGTTTAAAACTGTGATTGACCCTGAGTTGACGCCCGAGCTGCAGGTCGACATGAGTATACGCGAGATTGAACCGCGCCGTTTGGGCGTGTCTGCGACAGTCAGGGTAGAGGGAAAGGTGTCGGCTGTTCTTTCTTTGATATATACGGCGTGAGGAGATGGGAAAGAAGTGTGTAGTCATAGGTAGCGGACCTGCCGGAATATCGGCTGCCATTTTCATGGCACGAGGGGGCTATGAGGTGACGCTTCTTGAGCAAAATCATGCTGTTGGAGGCGGGATGCAATGCTTCACGCGCAACGGCATCACGTTTGAGACGGGTATGCATGTCGTCGGCAGTGCATCGCGCGGGCAGCTTCTTGACCGCCTTTTTGATACGCTTGGCGTTGAGCGCACCTTTGAGCTCAGTCAACTCGACACTTCCGGCTATGAAGTCGTCAGCCTCGGCAATGAGGGAACATTCAGACTTGCCAACGGTCGTGATCATTTTGTCGAAACGTTGGCAAAAGATTTTCCTTCGCAGACCGACGCGCTCGCCCGATATCACGATCTGATTACGGCGATAGCTGATGACAGCATGATTGACGCGCCCGGACGGTCTAATATGTTTGCCAATATCGACAGCCGCTATCACACCCTCAGCATCAACAGCGTGCTCGATGAGATATTTGACGACGACCTGCTCAAACGGGTGCTCGTTGGTTATCTGCCCCTTTATGCCGGTCAACACGATCGCACCCCGTTTGCATTGCACGCCTTTATAACTGACTTTTATAACCGCAGCAGCTATCGCGTAGTAGGGGGGAGCTCAAAACTGTCTGACGCTTTGATAGCGGCTGCCGGGCGTGCCGGAGTCAACGTTGAGACCCGGGCAAAGGTGACACGCATCGTGTGCGACACCACGGGTGTGACCGGTGTAGAGGTCAATGGCGAGCGGTTTGTAGCGAGTGACTGTGTCATTGCAGCTATACACCCATCGCGTGTCATCGAACTGACCGACAGCCATCTCTTGCGTCCTGCCTATCGCAATCGCATACTCACCATGCCGCAGACTTACGGATGTTTCACTGTCTATATGCGTTTCAAGCCCGACAGAGTCCCGTATATGAATCACAATTTTTACAGTTATCCGGCCGGAGACCCGTGGCAATCACACATCGCGGGCGGATACATGTATATGCACACCAGTCACACCATGTCGCCCAGATTTGCCCAAAGCGGCACATTGCTGACCTATATGCCCTACGAAGACGTGGCCGAGTGGTATGGCACGCGAAGCGGACAGCGAGGAGCGGCCTATGAGAATTTCAAGAAGCGGAGTGCCGAGAGATTGCTCTCGCTGCTCGAGAACGATTTCCCCGGCATACGTTCGGATATCGATCGGTTTTACACCTCATCACCGTTGACGTGGCGCGATTATACAGGCACTGACCGAGGCGCGATGTATGGATTGGCAAAAGATGTCACCTTGGGCGTGTCGGGACGTGTTCACTATCGCACGCGCATACCCAATTTGATTTTGACCGGGCAAAATACCAACTCGCACGGCATCCTCGGTACGCTCGTGTCGAGCATCGTGGTCTGTTCGGATTTGCTATCAAAAAACGTGCTTGAACAATGAACGACAGTGTAGTAATAATCGGCGGAGGACTTGGCGGCCTGTTTTGCGGCGCATTGCTTGCCTGCGAGGGCTTGCGTGTGACCGTGCTTGAGAAAAATGCTGTTGCCGGCGGCGGGTTGCAATGTTTCAAGCGCGATGGCGCGATTTTTGAGACCGGAATGCATGTCGCCGGCGGATTGAGAGATGGCGGCAGTGTAGCCCGCATATGCAAGTATCTCGGCATATATGACAGGCTCACCCTCGAAGATGTAGATGACGCGTGTATGGATGAGGTGACTTACGGCGTGCCGGGTGATGTGTATCAGATCGCCTCGGGGCGTGAGCGGTTTATTGACTCGCTCGCACGAAGGTTCGAGCACCAGCGCGACAATTTGCATCGCTATGTCAATGCACTTTACACTCTTGCCGATGAAGTGGATATGTTTTGGCTGCGTCCCAACGACCCCTACATTATGCGAACTCACTCAGAGGAGTTTTTGATAGCTGCCGACGAGTTTATCGCACGCTATATCACCAACCCTAAGCTGCAAGGCCTATTGGCATACATCAGCACGCTCTACGGCGGCGTGGCGGGACACACACCGGCCTATATCCACGCCCTGATAAGTGTGTTGTATATCAACGGCCCGAGCCGGTTTGTCGGAGGTTCGCAACAGCTTTCCGACGCGCTCATTGATGTCATCCAACGGCATGGTGGAGCGGTCGTCACACGCGCTCAAGTGAACTCGATAGAGGTTGCCGACCGGCTGGTGACAGGTGTTGTCACTGCTGACGGCACGCGTTATGAGGCAGATACATACATCTCGGCCGTTCATCCGCGCGAGATGCTCAGTCTCCTGCCGTCTGATGCATTCACCCCCTCCTATCGCCGACGCCTGTGCACTATCCCCGTGTCTGTATCCTCTTTTTCGCTCTATCTTACGCTCAAGCCCGGGAGTGTGCCTTATATCAACCACACCTGCTACTATCAAGGGGATTACGGACACGAGTGGCGGCATGGCGAATATAATCGCGACACCTGGCCCACCGGCCTGATGTACATGACACCCCCTGACCAAAAAGGGGCCCGGCAGGCAACGAGGATGCTGGTCAATTGTCTGATGCCATACTCTGAGGTGGAGCGTTGGGAAGGAACGAGTCCCGGCCAGCGCGGAGCCGAGTATGAAACATGGAAACAAACTCACATAGAGCTCGCCCTTAGCAGGCTCGAAGAAGCATATCCCGGCATCAGAGAGTCGATAGCCTCGGTCACCGCCTCATCTCCGCTCACCGTGCGCGATTATTTCCACACATGGCGCGGCTCGATATATGGGTATAGCAAGGATTGTCAAAACATCATGCTGTCACAAATCCCCGTCGTTACAAAAATCAAAAACCTGTTGTTGACCGGCCAGAATATCAACCTCCATGGCATCTGCGGCGTGCCCCTCACTGCTATCAATACGGCCGAGGCTATAGTCGGACTCAACACGATAATCAACAAACTCTGAACTCCGTATGGTTATAGATCCAAAAGATGATATTGAATTTCGCACCCCTGAGCAGATAGCGGACTATCAGGACAAGCGCCTTCGCGAGGCAATAGCGTATGTAGCGGCTCATTCGCCCTATTATCGTCGCATGTTCTCGCAGGTCGGCATCGAGCCTGAGTCGATACGGACGGTGGCCGATTTGCAACGCCTGCCGTTCACCGAAAAACGTGACTTGCAGCTCTATAACGATGACTTTCTTTGCGTGCCCCGGTCAAAGATTGTTGATTTCATCACCACCTCAGGCACGCTTGGCGACCCGGTGATGTTCGGGTGTACTGATGCCGACCTCGAACGACTCGCCTACAACGAGATGAAATCGTTTGCCACGGCAGGTGTAGGCCCCGGCGATGTCGTGCAATTGATGACGACGTTAGACAAGCGGTTTATGGCCGGCCTGGCATATTTCTTGGGTGTCCGCAAGCTCGGTGCCGGCATTGTACGTGTCGGCAACGGCATCCCCGAACTGCAGTGGGATACCATCGCCAGGGTGCAACCCGACACCATCATGTGTGTCCCCTCGTTTATCATTCGTTTGCTCGACTATGCTCAGGAGCATGGCATCGATTGGCAAAAAAGCAGCGTGCGACGCATCATTGGAATAGGGGAGGGACTGCGCGACCAGCAGTTTAACCTCAATCTTTTGGGCCAACGCATCAAGAAACGCTGGGATGTGGAGTTGTTTGCCACCTACTCGTCAACCGAGATGAGCGCCACGTTTGCCGAGTGTCAACATGGTTGCGGTGGACATGTACACCCTGAGCTGATTATCGTGGAGATTATAGGCGATGATGACAAGCCGGTGCCCGACGGACAGCCCGGAGAGGTCGTTGTCACCACCCTCGGCGTCGAGGGGATGCCGCTTGTGCGATTCCGCACCGGCGACATCTGTGTGCGCCACAGCGAGCAATGTGCCTGCGGCCGCCATTCCTATCGTCTGTCGCCGCTTGTGGGGCGCAAAAACAACATGATCAAACTCAAGGGCACAACCATTTATCCACCTGCAATCAACGATGTGCTCGACAATACGGCGTATGTCTGCAATTATGTCGTGCAGGTCGACAGCACCCCCGAGGGGACCGATCATGTGACTGTCCTGGTCGGCGTGGCCGAGGAGCGACGCGATGACCGCACGGTCAAAGACCTCAAAGACCGCTTTAGGTCGCGTCTGCGGGTAGCTCCCGACATCAAGCTCGACACCCCCGAGGCTGTCGGTGCCATCCTCATGCCCCCTTCAACCCGCAAACCGCGCAAGTTTATCGACCTGCGTGGTAAATAATAGCTTGTGTATTAGTTTGCTATAATTATTTTGATAAAATAATGGGTGTAAAATTTGGTCGGTTTTGCAAAATTCGCTAACTTTGCACACGCAAAAGCAAAACGGCGGGATAGCTCAGTT
>CAZKYR010000006.1:17185-18710 GCA_964557035.1 uncultured Bacteroides sp.
GAGCGTCGGATTCATAACCCGGAGGTCCCGAGTTCAATTCTCGGTCCCGCTACCCAATCAGGATTGTTTCTTTATTGATGCAATCCTGATTTTTTTATTGCCGGGTCTGCCGATAAAGGGCGGCCTAAAAGATATGTGTATTATGAGTTTTGGTCAGCCTTGATGCGGCGCCGCTCGAGTTCCTCGGCCCGACGTGCGGCTGCAGTGCGTTGCCCACGGCAAACATCGCATGTGCCGCAAGGCCCGGTCACTTTTTCGCCAAAATATTCGAGCAGTGTCTCCACGCGACACCGTGTGTCGTCAAACACAAAGCGCCGGCATGCGTCGAGTCGCTCGGCCATCAAATCGCGCCGATGCTCATAGACCGACAGGGGAATCGACACGTAGCGAGGCTCGCAACGGCGAACGTTGTAAATAAGGCTCGGCGTGGCCCGTCGTGGGATATAGTGCAACACATGCATGCGTGTTAGCGCCAGCATGGCATCGTAGATTTGTTGCTCGGTCAGTTTGGTTATCGCCGAGAGTGCCGCCTCGCGGATGTAAACATAGTCTGAGAAGAGGCCGGTGTAGGTGCGCAATAATGCCTGTAGCACCTTGTCGGTCTCGTATGATAGCCGTTGCTCATAGAGCTCGTGCTTGTCCATGAGCATCATCACACGCGATGCGTTCTCATACTCCTCGGTGTAGGTGATGTGTCCGGCGCGTGTGAGAATATTAAGCGAATTGGCCACATATATGGACGACAGCTTGAAGGTGCGGCAAAAGCGCTCGATGTCAAACTCAAACATGTGACCTTCACCCTCCCCGACAGCAACGTTGAGAAAGTTGCCGGCATATTCATAGACGCGTCTGATGTATTCTTTCTCGGGGAACGCCTCGGACAACCGTCGCGACAGGGTGGCTTTGTCTGACGGGGCCACAACCAGGACGGCAAAAGAGTGCAATCCGTCACGACCGGCGCGTCCGGCCTCTTGATAGTACTCCTCGAGCGATGGTGGGATGTCGAGATGGATGACGATGCGGACGTCGGGCTTGTCAATACCCATGCCGAAGGCGTTGGTGGCGACGATGACGCGTGTCTCGCCTGATTTCCATCGGTTTTGTCGCTCCTCCTTGGCATGCACATCGAGCCCGGCATGATAGTACTCTGCCTTTATCCCCTCGGCCTGCAGCAGTTCGGCGACTTCGCGCGTGCGGCGTCGCGAGCGCACATATATGATGGCTGTGCCGCTCACCGAGTTGAGTATTTTGAGGCATAGCCCCTGTTTGTCCTCTGTGCGTCGCACGATGTATGATATATTCGGTCGGCTGAACGAGAGCGAGTAGACGTGATCGCGGGTTTTAAAAGCCAACTGCGTCACGATATCATCGGCCACCTTGCGAGTGGCCGACGCCGTGAGAGCGAGCACGGGCACATCGGGGTGCATCTCGCGCAACGTCTTGATTTTTGTGTACGAGGGCCTGAAGTCATACCCCCACTGCGAGATACAGTGCGCCTCGTCGACGACTATCAGCGACACATCAA
>CAZKYR010000007.1:0-17783 GCA_964557035.1 uncultured Bacteroides sp.
GCCGTCAACCATGATGGTGTTGAGCGAGCACATGGTCGGCACGTCATATTTTTGGGTAAGCAGCGACACATATTTCATCATCACGGCCGGACCGATGGTGACGCACAAGTCGACCTGTTCGCGGTTGATGACACTCTCGACGCCGTCGGTGACGAGTCCCTTTGTGCCATACGAGCCGTCATCGGTCATAATGATGACCTCATCGCTGTATTCGCGCACCTGCTCCTCGAGAATTATCAATTCTTTGGTGCGTGCCGCCAGCACTGACACCACGCGGTTGCCCGCCTCCTTCATCGCTCGGACGATAGGCAGCAGCGGCGCCACGCCGACACCTCCGCCGCAGCACACCACCGTGCCGCAGCGCTCGATGTGCGTGGCACGTCCCAAGGGACCGGCCACGTCATGGAGATATTGACCCGGCTCAAGCGAGCATATCAGCCTTGTCGACTCGCCCACAGCCTGCACCACGAGCGTGATTGTCCCTTTGACTGTGTCCGCATCGGCAATCGTGAGCGGTATACGTTCTCCTTTGGCATCTGCAATCACTATCACGAAATGTCCGGGCCGGCGCGCACGTGCTATCATCGGCGCCTCGACCACTAACTTGACTACATTTGCCGAGAAATATTCTTTGTCAATGATTTTGTTCATGGCCTCACGGGTTGATTTGTTCAGCCGGCCCTTGTTCGGCGATGCCGCCGGTGGCAGGATTGAAAATCACATATATAGGGGCTTTCTTGTCAGTGAAGGAGTTGGGGTTGAGACCGTACACCACACCGTCCTGCGCCAGGCTGACACGCTTGGAGGCAAGTTTGCGGCCGTCGGCATTGACTGTCACCTCAGCTTGACCGGGGATGCAATATGCAAGTCCGTTTTTGGGAAACGGCAGCTCGACTCCTTTCTCATTGACAGGCACTTGGCCGCGTGCAGTCACGCGCAGGGTCAAGGTCACCGGCATTCCTGACAGGTCGTCGGGCGACACAAAGCCGTCGAGGGCCGAGATGCGCGCGATGACAGTGTCGGTGATATCCTCGCCGTCGGGAGTGTAAGTGACTGTTGCGACATCGGTGCGCGTCTGCGTTGTGCCGGCAAACAGCGCCATCAGGGCATTCTCCTGCGCCTCAAGATTGTCGAGCAGTATTTTGAGCGACGCGCCGTCGGGAGGGGTGTTGTCGGCGTTGCCGCTGATGAGATCATTGCGTTGCTCGCGCAACTCAAATATGCGGGCGGCAGCCAACTCGGCCCCCTTGGCATCTGACTGGCTGTTGACCATATCCTCGGTCATGGCCTGACGGCCCGCCGGCGTGTCAAGCGGAGACTGTGTCAGAGCCGAGCTGACCGGCAACGTCGGCATGTCAGCTTTGTAGGTGCGGTCGGTGTTGATCGAGAGCGGCAGATTTGACTCGTCGACAAGCATATAGGGCGCCACACCCGACTTGAATGTGGTGAGGTAGCGTTGCTCTGTGTCTTGTACTCCCCTTGTGGTGATGATGGCCGAGAGGGGCTCGACGCTCCACGATTCGGCGGTGATGGGGTCGGAGATATTGAGATAGCGGCGGGCGTATTTGTAGTAGCGACCCGGCTTTTTGACTGTCGTACGCGCCTCGACAGTGATGTCGAGCACTGTCACGGGGAGAGTGTAGGCGATGCCGTATTCGTTGGCTTTGGTTGCCGACAGACGCGTCGTGGTCTGTGCGCCGGCTGCCGCCGAGCCAAGGATCAGGCCTGAGAGTATAACGGATAATGCTTTCATGTTCAATCTGCTGACTGCTGTATGTTTTTAATTGCGCGGCCCACATTGTCGGCCACATCTGAGGCGAGCACACCGTAGACTCCGTGCGTCTCGGCGGCCAGCCGGCCGGCGTCGCCATGCAGGTAGACGGCGATGATCGATGCTATCTCGGGTTTGTAACCCTGAGCCATGAGCGACACAAGCATGCCGGTGAGCACATCGCCCGTGCCACCGGTGGCAAGCGCCTGGGTGCCCGACGAGTTGAAGTATATCTTGCCGTCGGGGCGCACCACAGCGGTGTAGTGTCCTTTGAGGATTATGAAAATCTTGTAGGCGCGGGCTTTGACAATGGCTGTGCGCAGGCGGTCTTCATCGCCGTGGTGTTCGCCAAAGAGCCGGTCAAACTCGCCGGCGTGAGGTGTCAGGATTGACAAAATCGGCAGACTGTTGAGAATCGACGGCCTGAGCGAGATGCAGTTGAGCGCATCGGCATCGAGGATGACCGGCTTGTTGCGGCGACCGATGAAGTCTTCGAGAGCCTGTATCGTTTCGCCCGACGTGCCTATGCCCGGCCCGATGGCGATGGCGTCATACTCGCGCGCCGGCGTCATGTCGGTGATGACTATCTCGCCGGCGTTGAACTGATAGAGCGCTTCGGGGAGGGCGGTCTGTATGATTTGGAAACCGCATTTGGGTGCGCAGATGCTGACTTTGCCAACGCCCGAGCGCAGCGCACCGCGCCCGGCCAGGATAGCGGCGCCCATCATGCCATAGCTGCCGGCAAAGATCGCCGCCGACCCGAAGTCAGCTTTTGACGTGAAGCGCTGGCGACGTTTGAGCGACTGCTGCACGTCACGGCGCTCGACCAGGAAAAATTGCGACGGTGTAGAGGCGATCGCCTTCTCGCTCATGCCGACATCGAGCACCTTCCACTCTCCCACAAGCTCCGCATTGTTTGACAGGAAGAATGCCATGCGCGGAAACTGCACCGCCAATGTCAGCGTAGCGTGGATGATGTAGCGGTTGACCGAGTGTGGATTCCAGTCGCCCGCCATTCCTGAGGGCACGTCGATTGACACCACCGTGGCGCGAGCCTCATTGATGCCGTCGATCAACATCTGGAATGCACGCGTCACCTCATCCTCCGAGTCGGTGCCAAAGATGCCGTCGACGATGATGTATTCGCGCCTTATCTCCGGAAAATCCATGCGCGAGATCACCTCGGTGAACAGGTTGTCACCCACCGTCTCGAGCAGCAGGTCGCGAGCCGCCGCGCACTCGGTCGACAATCTTTGTCCGCCGATGTTGAACAGTATGGTGTGAGGGCGATATCCCTGTTCGTTGAGCAATCGCGATGCCACCAGAGCGTATGCGCCATTGCTTCCGGGACCCGCAAAAATAATCATCGGGCGCGTGGGACGCCAACGCGACACTATCTCGGTGGCCACGGCTTCACCGACACGCTCAACCAGCTCCATGGCCGTCATCTCGCCGTTGTCGATGGTGTAGATCTCGGTGGTCGCCGTATCATTAAAAAAAAAAATCTTCATTGGTCTGTGCACATTGAATTTCCCACAAAATTAATAATTTTTTTGCACTATGTAGCGCGTTTAGCAGATTTTCTCCATGACTTTAAAAAAAATAGCCCCGCCCGCTGCGAGCGGACGAGGCATGTGAGTTTAGCGGTCTTAAATCAGCGAACGACAAACTTGGTCGAGCGCACCAGGTTGTTTGCCTTCACGGTCAGCACATAGATGCCGGGGGTGAGGGTCGATGCGTCTACTGTGAGAGTGTCGCAGTCCGAACCTGCATTGAGGACATTGGCGCCGGCCATCGAGGTGACGGTGGCGGTGATGCCTTCTGCACCCGCAACAAATGTCTCAAAGACATTGCCACCGAGATTTTTGAGCATCAAATCCTTGTCGTGGTCAGCCTCTGCGGGTGTACCGATGACGCTGCTGAGCTGTTTGGCCATCACCAGACCGTCGTATGCGTTGATTTTACCAAAGCCCCAGCGGTTGCGTTTAGCCTCGTTGTCGGTATATTTGTCGCGCTTGGATGTTTTCTCGAGGATCTCGACCACCTGATCGTAGGTGAGGTCAGGGTTAGCCTCAAGCCACAATGCGATGGCGCCTGCGGCTGCAGGAGATGCCATAGATGTTCCTGATTCTCTTACCCATGTGTTCCAAAGGCCATTGTGGCTAACCGTACAAGCGATGTCATCCTGATTGGGGAGATAGGGTTTGCCATCCCAGCCGACGTTTGACCAACGGCTCGTTGATGACACGATCAGGGCACCGGGAGCGGCTACCATCGGGAGCGAACGGCCGTCTACAAGATCGCCGTATGACGAGAAGTAGCAGATGTCACCTTTTGTGAAATATCCGCTGTAGTCGGCAATTTCGCCCGTATAGGGCCAGAACTCGTCGTTGGTGGCGTATGCACCCACAGAGATGACGCCGTGTGTGGTGGCGAGGTCCGAGATGGTGCCGTTGGTTGAGCCATCTTGCCATCCTGCGATATTGTAGCTTGTGAATTTGTCGCCGCCGTTGTATTCGAGGTTACCGTCTACGCGGTGACCGGCAGGTGCCTTGATGACAAAGCCGAAGTATGCCGAGTAGTTTTTAGCAACCATCGCATACTCTATGTCGACTGTGTAGCGGTTGTTGAGCGGATCGACATTTGCGGTGGCCGTCACGACACTGCCTGAGTAGAACGTGTCGTCAAAAGCCGGCTCTACAAACATGCCGTTGCCCGGCTCATAGCGGCTGGTGCCTATGGCGATGTGCTCATAGTCTTGGTTGACCGGCACTGAGCAGAGGATGTTGCCGCGTGTGTCAACAACCACCATGTCGAGTTCAAACGGGGTTGAATCGTCTGAGTAGAACGAACACTGATGTGTGTCTTGAGTAGTGGGATAGAGGATTGTGCGGAGGACATCGCCGTCTTGCTCAAAGATTTTTGTGATGGCGATGGGGAGTTCACCGTCATTGCCGGCTGACATACACATGATCAGGTCGTCAGAGAAGTTGCCGAGATAGTTGCAGAGGGGTGACGTGCCGTCGTGCGGACCGTGGATCGAGCCGAATGACATGTTCACCACCATCGGACGACCGTTGCCGTTAGACTTTTTGTAGCGTGCCAAAGTATTGATTGCGCTTGCGATGTTGGCGTCATAGAGCTCGCCGCCGCAACCCACGATGTCGGCCTCGTATGCAGCTCCATAGTAGGGACACGGCTCCTGGTCCATGTCGCCCCCTTGTGTCGGGTCATAGTAGTCGGCCGGGCCTTTGTAGCTGCCTGCCGCGATGCCGGTGGTGTGTGTGGCGTGCATCAGACCGGTGATGTCTGATTTGAAGTCTTTAAGATTCTCGCCCTGGTAAGAGACAGATGTACCGTCATCGCTGATGAAGTTATAAAAACACTCAAAGCGTGAGTTGCCATCCTCGTCGAGGAAGTTGAGGTGATTGGGGTCAAAGCCGGTGTCTATGATACCAAACAGCACATTCTTGCCGGTGTAGGGCTGGATATCATCAGACTCGTTGCCTTGGTGGATGAGGTCGACACCCATCTCGCCGCGGGCGATATGCATGTGAAAATCCTGACGGTCGCCGAACGATATGCCGCGGACGCAATCAAGAGCAGCCAACGCGTCTACATTGTCGAGCGTGCAATGTACCATTGCCGCTGTCCCTTTGAGTGAGAGCACTTCGCACCCTGCTGCCTCAAGGTCGTCAGCTGTCGTGCCGGGCTCGACGACCAGGATCATTTTGTTGACCATCGGATTGTTGATGGCTTCTGCAGCGCGTTTTGAGCGATACTTGCCCTCGACGGGTAAGCCGGCTTTCTCGGTCTGCTGCAAGCGATATTCCTGCATGATGCGGCGTGCCGTGGGCTGCAACTTGCTCTGGCCTACTGCGGTGAGCGTGGCTGCCGCCATCACGATTGTGAGTAACTTTTTGTACATACGATTATTTTAATTGAGTATTGATTGGTTGGTTTGTGGGGGCAAAGTTAACGATTTTTTTAAGACAATAAAGTCTTTACACAATAAATTAACCGATTTTTCATGTTTTTTTGCATAAATATACGCGATTATTAAAAAAATAAAAGTAATTTTGCACCTGTCTAATACCGCCCCTTTGCAGGGGATAATTTGTAGTTCAGGAACATCAATCATTTGAAACCCTTAGCATTATGAAAATAAAGTTACTCACGTTTATCCTTTCAGGCTTCATGTCGGCCGGTGTCTGCCATGCTGTCGATGCTTATTACATCGACCTCAAATGCGTCACGCCGGTCAAGATCGTGCAAGCCGACAAAGCTTTTGATGTGACCTTTAAGGTGAAAAACATGAAGCCCTCTGACGAGGTGACGTCATTTGACGTTGTCTTCACTCCCGAGGGGGGCACTCCCATGTCGCGCAAGGTTACTCTCTCTCAGGCTCTCAACGCCGTCGGCCTTGACATCACCGTCTCCGGATTTGTCTGCGACATCAAGGGCGCTGATATCCCCTACACCTTCACCGTCAGCGGTGTCAACGGCACCGATGCGGAGCAAAAGGGATATGGTGATTCGGGCACGTTGGTGTCTGCAAACCGCGTTTACACGCCGACCTTTTATGTCGAGGAGGGCACCGGCACCTGGTGTCCCTATTGCTATGAAGCCTTTTTAGGCATGGAGCACATGGCCGAAAACTATGGCGACGCGGGCTTCAACGGCGTAGCTATTCACTACAACGATGAGTTCTCATCTCAATATCCGTCATCAACTTTCTCCTCTTTCTTAGACCGCATATCGGGCTACCCCACGGCGGTTTACAATCGCAACTTCAAGAATCGTGTCACTTCGCCATCGCTCAGCGGATTTCTCGGCGCCTATCAGACGGCCATGAGCACTCCGTCGCTCTACGACATCAGCCTCTCCTTTGACACGCCCGCCGGCAAGACGCTCGATGTCACTGTCGAGGCCCGTTTTGGCGTGGACATGGAAAACAAAGGCTACGCTCTGTCTTATATGCTCACCGAGAGCGGCTTTGAGGGCATGCAGAAGACCCCGTCGTCTTACGCCAGCGTCATCTATAACGACATTGCCCGAGGAGGGTCGGTCTACAATGGTGTCCCGTTTGACGAGGTCCCTTCTCCGGCACTGACAGGCGAGATTTACAGCACCACGGCCAAAATAGACCTCTCATATCTGCAGTCGCTCAGCAATTCGGCTATCACAGTGCTTCTGCTTGACGCAGACACCGGCATGGTACTCGCATCGCGCCGTTATCCGCTCAACGAGCCGGGGCTCGGTGTCGACCGGGTTTTTGAGGAAGAGGATGCCCGGGAAGAGTACTACAACCTGCAGGGTGTGCGCGTCGAGAACCCGACTCACGGCCTCTACGTCTGCCGCCGGGGCTCTAAAACATCTAAAGTTTTTGTAAAATAATCTGACCTTCGCGATCGCGAGTCCTGTCACAACTAAGAAACTTGAATAAAATAATTAATCAATAATACCCAATCTGCAATGAAAAAACATTTACTCAGTGTCGTGTCAGCCTGCTTGATGGCTACAGCCACAGTCACTGCGGCAGACACCTTTACATACGGTTATTGCGGCAACGAAATGGTCAACGATTTTGGCGGCGTCGGATCGCTGGTAGCCGCTATCGAGATTCCGGCCGACGTCGCCTCATCAATGGTCGGGTGCAAACTGGTCGGCATGGAGATTGGCTGGGGCTCTGGCACAGCCAAGAAACCGACAATTTTTATATCCGAGAATAAAATTGACTTCAACTCCTACATCGCCGTAGGCTACAAACCGCGTCAGCTCAACGGCGGTGACAAAAGCTGGAACACGGTGACGTTCAACGACCCGTACGAAATCAACGGCACGCCGTTCTACGTAGGCTATTACTATCCGTCGGTCGGCTCCTCAAACCGTCCGGTCGTGTCTGACGGCGCCAACCCCGCCACTCCCCAAGGCTGTTACTATGGCTGGGGTGACACTGCCCAGGAGGCCTTTGCATCGTGCAAGCGGGTTTCAGACTATGGCAACGTCTCGATCCGTCTGATCATCGAGGGCAGCATCGATCTCAACAACCGCGCGACAGTCCGTTCGGTCAGCGCCCCGATGTTGGTTAGTCCGGGCGAGACATTCACAGTCACTGTCAGCGCCACCAACGACGGCACCAACGACATCACCTCGGTGGCCGGCGTGGTCAATGTGGATGGCACCGAATTTGAATTCAGCAAGACTTTTGACACTCCCGTCACAGCCAACGAGTCAATCGAAGTGACACTCGACAACGCCGTTTGCGAAAACGAGGGTCAGAACCTCGACATCACCGCCGAAATCACCACGGTCAACGGCGAGAGCAACAATGCCCCCTACAAACAGATGAGCACGAGCTTCATTTGCTCTTCATCGTCGTTTGTCCGCAATGTCGTGGTCGAGGAGTTCACCGGCACCTGGTGTACCAACTGCATCAACGGCTTTGCAGGCATGGAGTATATGAACCGCACCTACCCCGACTCGTTCATCGGCATCGCCATGCACGGTCCCACCGCAGCCAACGACAGCATGTTTGAGTCTGACTTCTCAAGCCTGGTTTATCAGATTTCATCATATCCCAACGCTTGGGCCAACCGTCAGAGCTCTTTCTATCCCAACGAGGCACGCCTGCGCGAGGTATACGCCGAGTTCTACAAGCCCTGTTTTGAGCGCGTGCTTCTCGAGGCCGTTTACACCGACAACAACCGCAACAAACTCAACATCAGAGCTACAACCGAGTTTGCCACACCCCTCACCGACATCGACTATGCCCTGACATTTGTCATCACACGCGACCATGTAGGCCCCGGATTCCAGGCATCTACCGGTGCCGTCACCGTCATCGATGCAAACGGGGAGCCATCAAATGCAAGCCCTGTCTTGGTGTATTTTGACGACGTTGCCACACAGACACCTAACGTCTACGGCATCGAGGCAAGCCGCATGACCGATGCTGAGAAAGGCGAACGCATAGAGTTCTCCTACACGATGCCCCTCAAGTTTGTCAACAGCGACCCTGACAACATCAACCTCATCGCGCTGCTCCTCGACCGCAAGACCGACACCATCATCAATGCGACCAAGATGCGCGGCCGCGACATCGTCGTAGGTGTCCTTGGCAACAGCATCGACAATGTCCGTGTCGAGGAAGAGGGCGAAGCCGAGTTCTACAACATGCAAGGCATACGTGTCCTCAACCCCTCGAACGGCATCTTCATCCGCCGCATCGGCGATCAGGTTGCCAAAGTGAGACTGTAAATCATTAACAAATCAATCAATACACTCAAAAGTAAAATGAACAAGTTTTTAACTACTGTGGCTCTTGTGCTCGGCTCGCTTTTGCCGATGCAGGCTGCAGAGATGATTTTTGGTTATTGCGGCGACATTCGTGACAACAATGTAGGCGGCAATAACTCAAGTTACTACATCGGAGGCGCCATCGAGCTACCGGTCGAGACGCTCAAAAAATTTGAAGGCGATGTCATCAAGGCCGTCAACGTCGGTTTTGGCGAGTCAAAACAGCGCGAAATCACTCTCTTTTTCACCAACGACTTCTACGATCAGCCTGTGTATGAGGAGAAAGCATTGTGCGCAAAGAAAAATGACTGGAATCTGATCACGCTCGAAAAACCGTTTGTGATCGACAATGTAGAGAAGCCCCTGTACATCGGCTATTATCTCCGCATGTTCTCAGACGCCGACTACCCCATCAGCATCGATGACAGCTCTGAGCCGAGCGAATATGGCTGCTACTTCGCGTTGTCAGCCAGCAAGGGAGGCCTCTACGAGTCGTTCTACAAAGACAAAGACTTTGGCAATGTGCTGTTGCGTCTGGTCATCGAGGGGGACAACCTCCCCACCAATGACGCGCGTCCCCTCAAGCTTGAGATGCCCAACTATGTGCGTCCCGACAAGGCTTTTGACGTCGAATTCACACTCTACAACCAAGGCTCAAACGACATCAATGACATAGATGCCTCGTTCACCATCGGTGGAAACACATTCGAGCGTCACATCGTGTTTGACAAGCCTGTCGAGGGTGGCACAAGCGCCGTGGCAACACTCAAAGACCTGGTTTGCTCAGAGGAGGGCCCGGCCGTGTCATATATGCTCACCATTCCCACAGTCAACGGTATCGAGAACCTGTCGAACGAGACTGCCATCAACGGCTATGTGGCCTCATCGTCAGTGGCGTTTGAGCGTGCGTTTGTAGTCGAGGAAGGCACCGGCACATGGTGTGCCAACTGTCCGCGCGGCATCGTGGCAATGAGATATATGGAGGAAACATACGGCAACAAAGGCTTCATCGGCATCGCCGTTCACGGCAATGACGACATGAGCGCACCGACCTACAGCCCCGTTGAGTCGATGTTCTTCCCCCAATACCCCATGTGCACAATCAACCGCACCATCTCTTGCGATCCCTCAAAAGATATTCTCGAGAACGCATACAAAATCTACAACACCATCGCTTTTGCAAAAGTACATCTCGAAATCTCATATGAGGGCGAACACCCCGAGGCTATTGAAGTCAAGGCCACAACCGAGTTTGCAGCCGACTATGACAACATCGACTACGCTCTCGCCTTTGTGTTGACCGAGAACAATGTCGGTCCCTATGTCCAGCTCAACAACTACACCACGGGCGTTTTGGGCACACTCGAAGGCATACCCGACGAGAAAGCATACAGCACTACCTTTGACGAAGTAGCACGCTACATCCTCGGCTGGAACGGCATCCCCGAGAGCTCGATCAAGTCAGCACGCTTTGGCGACAAATTTGTCTACGAGACATCAGTGCCTGCCAAGACCGTCAAGGACGTAAGTCAGATGAGCGTCATCGCCCTGTTGCTCAACCGCAAGACAACGACATACGAGATCGTCAACGCTTGCAAAGTTAAGCCGGGCGAATTCATATCCAGCGAACCCGACGCTGTCAACATTGTCGAGGCTGACAACAGCGATGCCCCTGTCGAGTACTACAACCTCCAGGGCATCCGCGTTGACAACCCCTCGAACGGCATCTTCATCCGCCGTCAGGGCAGCAAGACCACCAAAGTGAGACTCTAAGCCCACGTCGATACATATACAGTCAGGCCGCAGTGCGCATCGCGCTGCGGCCTGTTGTTTTTTAGGAACCGATCATTATTACGACACCCGGACGCCCGGCCTACATGAGCAGACGCCGCTGCTCGGCGACCGTAATGGGCGATGAGTGACCCGAGAGGAGGATCGTGTCGTCGGGGAGCGCGAGGATACGCTCCTCGATTGACCTGATCAGCTCGCGCCGGTCACCACCGGGGAAGTGTGTCAACCCGGGGGCGTGCTCATAGAGCGTGTCGCCGACAAAGGCTGCATGCTCATCGGGAGTATAGAACGTCACCGAGCCGGGGGTGTGACCCGGGGTGTGGATGACTTTGAGATAAAAGTCTGACCGGGCCCTGAGCCTGATGATCTCGCCGTCATAGAGCTCCTCATAGTGAGGAAGCGTGAGCGGCCGGCCGGCACCGGCGCTGAGGTTGAGTCGCGCATCGATGAGATATGGTGCGTCTGACGGATAGATATAGACCGGCGCGCCAAGCCGCTCCTTTAGATAAGCGGCTGCCCCGAAATGGTCAAAATGGCCGTGTGTGAGCAATATCTTTTCGATATTTAGCCGGTTGTCCCTCACGGTGTCGTAGATCAGATCTGACTGCGCGCCCGGGTCGATGATGAAACCTGAGCGCGTCGCCGGGTCAATGTATAGATAGCAGTTCTCGGCGAATACGCCTTGAACCTGAAGTTCGCTTATCATAACTCACCTCCTGTAATCAGAGCAGTCGGCAGCCGTCGGGTCCGCATGTGTGAGGACGCTCGGCGGGTGTCTCCGCGGTTTTTTCGCTTTGCATTCTCAAGGCGCGCTCGAGGGCTGACTTAAAGCCGTCGACGGTCATGGCTCCGGGCACGGCAAACTCGCCGTTGAAGACAATATAGGGCACGCCGCGGATGCCGCGCATGGCTGCTTCGCGCTCGTCAAAGCGCACCTCGTTGTCATATCGGTCAGAGTCGAGCATCTCGCGCACCTGTTGAGCGTCCATGCCGACCGACACCGCTTTGTCGACCAGCACGTCGTGGTCAGACAAGACAAGATTTTCGGTGAAATATGCGGCGAAAAGCGCCTCGTTAAGCCGCTCGACCGTCGCGCGGTCATACTTCTCCTGAGCCAACTTCATCAGGCGGTGCGCGTCGCGGGTGTTTGAGTAACGGGTCGAGATGTAATTGAAATCAATGCCGAGCTCGCGCCCCAGGTCAGAGATTTGGTTGATCTGCGCTTTTGCCTGCTCGAGCGAGAGGCCGTACTTGGCCGCAAAACGCTCATCGGTAGGGCCGGTCACCTCTTTTGGCGCGTTAGGGTCAAGTTCATAGGCGCGATAGTCGATAGTCACTTTGTCTGAGAGTGCGAGTTCCTCAATAGCGCGCTCAAGGCGTCGTTCACCAATGTAGCAATATGGGCAAGCGAAATCACTCCAGATTGTCAGTGTCATCATAATTAATCCTTTCTTGAATTTTGTTAAATAATCATTTCATGGATTCGGTTAGAAAATCCATTCTTGAATTCGGTTATAAAATCCGTTCTTGGATTCGGTAAGAAAATCCGTTGATGGATTCGGTAAGAAATCCATTCTTGAATTCGGTTATAAAATCTGTTGATGGATTCGGCAAGAAAATCCGTTCTTGAATTTGGTTAAATTTTCGTCTTAATAACGCCTCCCGCCAGCATAAAGTTTATGCTCTACCCCCCACGACTTTACAACAATTTATTTTATCATACTTCAATACTCGAAACGCCCTAATTATTCCACTTTTGGGTATTTACACTGAACAAAAAAATAATGATAGGTCGTTAGCGAGTCAAGACAGTTTGCCTTATATTTATGCTCAAGAGATTTGTATAAGGAGGCGGTGACGGTCAGAGGAAATTGGGGCAGCGGGGGAGGATAAGGGAGATAGGGGCTTTAGGGCCCTAAGGACCGCTGAACGTAGTACATTGATTGTCCGGAGGATAAATGAAAATCGTGCAAATTAAAAGTCAGACTTTTAATTTGCACGATTTTCAAAAATAAGGTTGTATTGGAACCGATTTTTCTTAAATTTTGTATAGGTTATCGTATTGCAGCCTGCATAAATGTAGGGACGAACTGAATGCCGAGAATGGCGGCGATGCGAAAGAAACTTGAAAGCTGAATGTCAGCCTTCCCATTTTCCACACGGGCGATGTAGCTCTGCTCTCGACCAAGTTGTTCGGCCACTTGCTTCTGTGTCAGATTTAATTCTTTACGACGTTCACGGAGCATATTACCATAGAACCATGCGAGAGATTCCACGTCAAATTTCTCGCGTTCCGCAGTTCCCTGCTTGCCATAACGCTTGTCAAGGTCATCATTGACCGTTGACAGGTTTGCTAATTTTTCGGGGTCTAACTTTCTCATAATTCTAAGTTATTTAATATCGATTCAGCGATTTTGATTTAGATGTCTGCTTCCTGATTCATGCCGCAAAAATAACTAATTAGTAATATTTGAACAATTATTTTGCTGAAAAGTTTTCAAGTTGCAGCGATTAAGATTATACTGACTCAAATTATACCCTACTTATGAATAGCTTTGGTTGAATGTAAGGATCAGATGTCGCGGATGTTTAGCAGGTTTGTTCCTTGCGTCTCTCCGTTATAAATCACTGTGGAGGATTTGACGTTGGGGAGGAGGTTTTGGAGATATTTGATGTTTTTCGTGAAGTCGGACTGGAAAGTGGCTCCGGCCTTTACTTCAAATATGTTCAGACCGTCGGGAGTTTCTTCCACAATGTCTACCTCGCGCCCTGAGTTCTCGCGGTAGAAAAAGATGTTGGGTCGCTTGGCTTTGTTATACCGGTTCTTGATCATTTCGGTAACGGCGATATTCTCAAAAATAGCGCCTCGCAAAGGATGTGTGTCAAGTTGCGACGGCTTCTCTATCCCTAGGAGGTAACAGAGCAGACCTGAGTCATAGAAGTATAACTTGGGTGTCTTTGTGAGTCTCTTGGAGATGTTGGCGAAGTAGGGCGGAAGAGTGTAGGCTATGTAGGATGCTTTTAGCAGAGATAACCATGCCGCGATTGTGGGAGCGGACACACCGGCTTCAACGGAAAGGGAGGATTGATTGACCTCATTTCCCACACGGGCGGCACACAGCTGCATGAACAACTGGAACTTGTCGAGGTGCTGCACCTGTCCGAGCGCTCGTATATCACGTTCGATGTATGTCCCGTAATAGTTGTTATAAAAAATATCGGGCGGAATCTGATCAGAGATGGTACCCGGGTAGAACCCCCGCCACATCATCTCAGAAGTTGACACATCAAGATCAGGTTTGCTTAATTCCTTGAATGAAAAGGGGAGAATCGTAAAAAGTGCCGCTCTGCCCGCAAGGGATTGCATGGAGTTGTGAAGTAATGAAAAGTTGTTGCTCCCCGTAAGGACATATCTCAAGGACTTGTCCCTGTCAACTTTAGCCTGAATTGTGGAAAGCATCTCCGGAAGGTTTTGGATCTCATCGATAATGGCACGTGGCCCGAGACCGTCAAGAAACCCGTTAAGATCATCCACGGCACGGTTGCGTGTGCCGGTGTCCTCAATGTTTACAAAAGTATAGTCCGGGAAGAGATGTTGGGCGAGTGTGGTTTTGCCGCTCTGTCTCGGGCCGGTAAGAATGATTGTCGGGTAGTATTTAACGGCTGTCAGTATGGAGTCTGAAATCTGACGATCTATGTATGGCATGGCATTTGGGCTAAAGTTTCTTCGCAAAGGTATAAAAAAAAATGAGAATCGTGCAAATTAAAAGTCAGACTTTTAATTTGCACGATTTGGAAATCAGAGGGGGATGGTGGGATCAGATGTTACAAAGGATTGCCAAAGGGGGGAGTGCGACGGGATGTTACAAAGGATTGTCAGAGGAGGATGGTGGTGTAGTGAAGCTTTATATTTATGTAAACAGTTAGTATTTAGTGTAATAATCTTTGTTGAGAGTGGAGTTGGGGTGGAGTTTGGTACAAGATGGTTGAAAGTTGGTTACAAGATTGTTACGCCGCCAACTTAGCCTCAACCTTGGCTGTTTTAGAGTCAGACAGGGCGATAAAACAGCTCGCCGGTCTAAATCAAAACTAAACATTAACTCAGAAAAAACATAACTCATGATAACCACCAACAACATCAACGACCTCTACACTCAGTTTGCCACCGCACCCGCTTTGTTCGAGAACCGCGACATCAACATCCTGATGGACTACGCCTTTGACACCGACCTGTTTGACTTTGACGGCGACAGCATCGTCTTCAACGGCATCGCCGAGGGTTCGCCCCTGCGCTCGGTCGAGCTCGAGAAAATCCACGGCGTTCGCGACTTTGACAAATTCCTTGCAGTGGTGCTCGCAAACTCAATCTTCTTTGTCAACAAGGCAAACGGCAGTGTGAGCGTCCACCTCAAAGACCTTGATGAGTCTGAGGCCGCGTGAGCAGCCACCTCTTAACCCAACCTTTATCACTTTATCGCAATCAAATCACATTCGCTTCAAGCCGGTCTTTATCACTTTATCGCAATCAAATCACATTCGCTTCAAGCCGGTCTTTATCACTTTATCGCAATCAAAACATACTTCAATCCAAGCATTAGCACATAGTCGCAACCCTATACCAATCACATTTATCGCAAGCATAGCAGAGCCGCCACGACACTTGAGGCGGCTCTGATTGTGTTGTGGTCAGTAGTTGATGCCGGCGTCGTGGGTCTCGTCGTCTGAAATGGCTTGGGCGACGCTGTCGACTTGCTGACGGACCTGTTGCGAGGCATCGCCTGAGATGCGGTCGACAATGATGGAGATGGCGCCGTCGCCGGTGACGTTGCATGCGGTGCCAAAGCTGTCCATGGCGATGTAGAGGGCGATCATCAGGGCGTTGTCGGCCTCGGTGAAGCCGAGCATCGACGAGAGGATGCCGAGAGCTGCCATGATGGCTCCACCGGGGACGCCGGGAGCTGCGACCATGGCGATGCCGAGCATGCAGATGAAGCCGGCGAACATGCTGAATGTGTAGGGCATGCCCGATGTAATCATCAGGGCCAGTGCACAAGCTACAATCTTGAGTGTCGAGCCGCTGAGGTGAATTGTGGCGCAGAGCGGGATGGTGAAGCCTGCGACGCCGGGACGGACACCCATCTTCTTGGCGCGCTCGAGGGTGACGGGGATGGTGGCCGCAGACGACTGTGTGCCTAAGGCTGTGAAGTAGGCGGGGAGCATGGTGCCAAGCAGCTTGAGTGGGTTGCGGCTGCCGCGCGAGAAGGGGGCTGCGACGCAATATTGGAGCACCAGCAGCAGCACGTGCATCACAAAAATGACGACGATGATCTTGGCAAAGGTGGCCATGACGGGCCACACCTCGCCGCTGACGGTCATGGTGAGGAAGATGCCGAAGATGTAGAGGGGCAACAGCGGGATGATGACCTTGGCGATGGTGAGCGAGATGATGTCGCGGAGGTCGTTCATGAAGCCTTTGAGGACGCCTTTGCCGGTGACGGCGGCGCCGAGCCCGAGCACAAAGGCGAGGATGAGAGCCGACATGACGCCCATCAGCGGAGGCATGTCGACGGTGAAGTAAGGGATGATGTCGACCGTGTCGCCGAGGTCAGCACTCGCGCCGGGCGTTATCATCTTGGGGAACAGCCAATTGCTGACGGCGTATGAGCCAAAGCCGGCGCAAAGAGTGGCGATGTAGGCAATCAGGGCGGTGAGGGCGAGCATGCGACCGGCGCCTTTGCCAACATCAGCGATGGCCGGGGCAACAAAACCGACGATGAGCAAGGGGATGATAAATCCCAAAAACTGGCTGAAAATGCCGTTGATGGTGGCGAAAATGCGTACACCCCAGAGTGGCATGACGCAACCGGCGCCGATGCCCAAAATGATGGCGATGATGATGCGGGGTAGCAGGCCGAGGCGGCGACCGCTATGTTTATGTGTCATTGGCATGAGATTTTTGGATTTTGATGCAAAGGTACGAAAAAATTTGTGTGACAGGTGTAATAAATTGCCGTTAAAGGCGACAAATAATGGAGGATCAGGGTGGCGGGTTAAATTTTTTTGTTGTAACTTTGCCGTCACAATTACCACACTCCATCATAGACTTAATCAATCGTTAATTATAAATCCATACACATGAAATCATTCAAGCTTTTGCTTGCAGCCATGACCCTGACGGGCATGAGCATGTCGGCCGAGGAGCATTTCAAGAGCCTCAACGCCGAGTATTTTGACTTATCAATCCCTGTAGGCACCGACTTCTACACCCACGTGAACAAAGGGTGGCAAGAGGCACACCCCCTCACTCCCGAGCACGCCCGCTACGGACAGTTCAACATCCTCAACGACATGAACGAGGAGCGCATCAAAGAGATCGTGACCGGCCTGGCCGCCACCAATCCCGAGCAGGGGAGCGTGGCACAAAAGGTGTCGACCATCTACAATCAGGCCATGGACATGGACCGTCGCAACGCCCAGGGCATTGAGCCTATCAAGGCCGACCTGCAGCGCATCGAGAATGCCAAGCCCGAGGAGATGGAAGACCTGTTCCTCTGGATGCACGGCAATTTTGCCAGCCCGTTCTTTGCGGCCGGCCCGATGGAAGACATGGCCGACAGCAACAATTATGCAATGTACATCTCGGGCGGCGGTCTGTCGCTGGGTGACCGCGACTACTATCTGTCGAACGACAAAGAGAATGTCAAGGTGCGCGAAGCATTCAAAAAACTCGTTGTCAATCAGATGCGCAATGCCGGATATAGCAAGAAGGATGCCGACCGCATCATGAAGAACGTCATGAAGATCGAGACGGCCATCGCCGACTCGACCTGGACACGCGAGGAGAGCCGCAACCTCCCCGCCATGTACAACCCCCGCACATTGGCACAGGTCAAAGAGCTCTATCCCAACATCAACTGGGACC
>CAZKYR010000008.1:0-8241 GCA_964557035.1 uncultured Bacteroides sp.
ATCAAGCGGCCCGGACACACCGGGCCGCTAACTTTTTATATACCCCCGTCCGCAAGGCAAAGCACACAAGAGCAATTGGAGCAATCGAAGCTATCCGAGCAATCGGAACTATTGGAGCAATTGGAGCTATAGGAGCAATCGGAGCAATCGGAGCAATTGGAGCAATAGGAGCGATCGGAGATATCAGAACTTTTGGAGCTATTGGAGCTATTGGAGCGATTGGAGCTATTGGAGCAATCCGATCAATCCGAGCGATCGGAGCTATCGGAGAAACCGGAGCAATCGGCGCAGCAGGGCGCAAGGAGGTTTAATCGCTTTGATATTTGCAGCGTGGGCGGGATGGTGTTGTCAGGGTTTGGGGGTGATTTGTTCGCGCCAGCGGTTGATAAGGTTTGTCATGTCGGAGGGAAGATCGGTGGTGAAGAACATTTCTTGGCCGGTGACGGGGTGCTTGAATCCGAGTGTGCGTGCGTGTAGTGCCTGCCTGGGACAGGTGTCAAAGCAGTCTTGAATGAATTTGCGATAGGCTCCTGAGGTGTTGCCGCGGAGTATCTTGTCGCCCCCGTAGCGTGAGTCATTGAACAGCGGATGGCCTATGTGTCGCATGTGCGCGCGAATCTGATGTGTACGTCCTGTCTCGAGGACACATCTGATGACTGAGACATGGGCGAACGGTTCGATGACTTCGTAGTGTGTCACGGCGTGTTTGCCTATCTCGCTGTCGGGGGGATAAACGGCCATCTGGAGCCGGTCGCTCAATGAGCGGCCGATGTTGCCTTCTATTCGGCCGGTGCGTGGATCGGGGATACCCCAAACGGCGGCAATGTATTCGCGACGTGTGGTTTTGTTAAAAAATTGTTTGCCGAGGTTTGTTTTCGCGTCGGGGGTTTTTGCGATGACGAGGAGCCCGGATGTATCCTTGTCAATGCGGTGTACCAGACCGAGGCGCGGGTCGTTTACATCGTATGTGGGGCTGTCTTTGAAGTAGTATGCGAGCGCATTGACAAGTGTGCCGTCATAGTTGCCGTGTCCGGGGTGTACTACCAGTCCGGCCGGTTTGTTGACGACAAGGACTGTGTCGTCTTCGTAGACGATGTCAAGCGGAATGTCCTGCGGAATGATTTCGTTCTCATATCGCGGTCTGTCCATGACGATGGTGATGACGTCGTCGGGGTGTACGCGATAGTTTGATTTGACCGGTTTGCCGTTTGCACGCAGACACCCGGCCTCGGCTGCTTGCTGGATGCGATTGCGCGATGCCTTTGGCATCAGGTTGACTAAAAATTTGTCGACGCGCAGCAGCGCTTGGCCGCGCTCGGCTACGAATCTGAAGTGTTCGTACATCCCATCCTCGGTCATGATTTGAGGAGTCTGGACGAAGTCGCTGTCAAACAATTCGTCGTCTGACAATTGGTCGTTGTTGTTGATGTAGTCGGTCACAGGACTCGTCAGTCGATGTTTATGATTTCGGGCTCGATGTCGGCATCGCTCTCGGACGGCTCGTCGCTTTGGGTCGGATCATCTTCAAATAGTTGGTCGAAGATGTCGTCGGTCGTTGTGCCCGAGCCGACATAGAGGTTGATGTGAGCGTCGGCGGGTATGCGTGCGCCCGGAGATAGTGAGACGCCGTTGTATTTGGCGTCGATGACGAGGCCTTTATACTCTGACGGCGCTGAGAGCTCGATGATATTTGATGCGGGGAGCCCGGCGTTCTCAAAATATACGCGTGCCTGGCGTATGGAGACGTTGCGAAAATCGGGTACGGTAATTAATTCGGGAGATAGAGCGACGATTGTGAGGTATATGTTGGCGCCTGGCTTGACGATGCTGTTGGGGTGGGGGTAAATGTCCACCACATCGCCGGGCTTGAGATGTCGCTGCTCGATGGGGAGATGAGATGGGTAAACCGAGTCGGTGACAGCAGCGCGCAAATCCTCGGCGTCGAGACGCGTGACGGCTTGTGAGTAGGTGAGGCCGGTGACGTCGGGTACACGACGGCTTTCGCCATGCAGAGTCCAGAAGTCAAGAAATACCAGCAGGAGGTATATGACTAATATTGCCGCAAGTATAACGGCTATCAGGTTGACTATGATGGGATGTTTTTTATAAAATGACTTGAAACCGCTCAGGGGTTCGCGTATATCTTTGTCGGTCACTGTTGTGTTGTGTTAAAATTTAACGCAAATTTAGACATTTTTTTTGAGGCGGCAAAAAAACGGGGGCCTGTGGTGTATTGATTTTGCTAAAAATTCGTAACTTTGCATCTTGAAATAAACCGGACTCCGATATGATAATAAAAGGTCGCTCATATTTGTCTAATTTTCTTGTGGCATTGCTGTGTGTGATGACACTCAGCGGGTGCGGCGAGTATCAGCGTGTGCTTAAAAGCCATGACAATGACTATAAGTTTGATTATGCCAAACGTGCTTTTGACGAGAAGAAGTATGTGCAGACCTATACGGTGCTCAAGGACATAAGCGAGCGTTTCAAAGGGTCGGAGAAGGCCGAGGAGGCGCTCTATCTGCTTGCGATGAGCTATTACATGAACAAGGAGTATCAGGAGGCAGCCGCAAACTTCAAACGCTACTATAGCCGCTATGCCAAGGGCAGATATTCAGAGTTGGCGCGATACTATACGGGCTACTCTTATTATCTCGATTCGCCTGAGGTGCAGCTCGACCAGTCTGAGACGGTCCGTGCTATCGAGGAGTTGCAACAGTTTCTCGATTACTACCCGCGGTCAGAGTACGCATCCACGGCCCAAAACGCCATCTTTGAGATGCAGGACAAACTGACCCTCAAAGAACTGCAAAACGCCCAGCTTTATTACAATCTTGGCAACTATCTGGGCAACAACTATCAGAGTGCTATCATCACGGCTCAAAACGCCATCAAGGAATATCCTTACAGCCGCTATAAAGAGGATCTCGAGATGCTCGTCCTTAAGTCGCGCTATCAAGAGGCGATCCAGTCGATTGACGAGAAGAAGGCCGATCGATTTCGCGACGTGATCGACGAGTATTATTCGTTCATCAACAACTATCCCGATGGTCCCAACCGCAACGAGGCAGATAACATATATAAGATTGCCCGCAGGTATGCGACCGATGATTAATGATATAATTTAACAAAACAGATATAAATTCAAGAATATGGATTACAAGAGGACACAAGCTCCGCTCAATACTGTCACCCGCGACATGATTGAGTTGTCAAAGGACACCGGCAACATCTATGAGACGGTCAGCATCATTGCCAAACGCGCCGACCAAATATCTCAAGAGATGAAACGCGACCTCGAGAAAAAACTCCAGGAGTTCGCATCGCTCAACGACAATCTCGAGGAGGTGTCTGAGAATCGCGAGCAGATTGAGATCTCGCGCTATTATGAGAAGCTTCCCAAGCCGACCCTCATCGCAGCACAAGAGTATGTCGAGGGCAAAGTCTATCACCGCAACCCGGCCAAAGACAAACTCAACATCGACAAAGATTGATTTTTTTGCGCACAGCTATTGCGCAATCTGCAAAAAAATACTAACTTTGCACCGCTTTTAGGGATACTACGCCCGACGAAGTACGTTAATTTATTAATAATCAAAAACTTCACGAAATGCACTTAAATTCTGAAGAGAAAGTAGAGATCTTTGAGAAGTATGGCAAAGGCAAAACTGACACCGGTTCGCCCGAAGCTCAAATCGCCCTCTTCTCAGTACGTATCGCTCACTTGACCGAGCACCTCAAAAAGAATCACAAAGATTACACAACAGCCCGCGCGCTCAAGCAGCTCGTAGGTAAGCGTCGTCGTCTGCTTGATTACCTGATCAAGAAAGACATCAATCGCTATCGTGCTATCATCGCTCAAAAAGAGCTGGGTATCCGCAAATAATCTCACGAACGGATATTTTGATCTATCAGCCGCCGTCTTTCAAGATGAGCGGCTGACTTTTTAGATTATCAATCGTTTTAAACAATCGGGTGTGAATCAATTCTATAACATCTTGGCCGTGGCGCTTGGAGGTGCGACAGGCAGTGTGATGCGCTACGTTATCGGTCTGGCTGTCGGCGCCATCGGATACAGCCCGGTGATAGCTACGTTGGCAGTCAATGTGCTGGGATCATTTATGATAGGGCTGCTTATGGGTAACACCGACGGTAGGATAGCTCTGTTGGCCGTTACAGGTCTGTGCGGTGGTTTCACCACCTTTTCGACCTTCTCCGCCCAAAGCGTTGACCTCATAGCGCAAGGTCAGTGGCTGACAGCGGCAGCCTATATCGCCGCGAGCCTCATTCTGTGCCTCGGCGCCACATTTGCCGGCATCGCTATTGGGCGCTAAAGGACATATTAGACTATCCGGCCCGATAGATCATTTAACATTGGTTTCCCAATCTTGATACGAAAAATCGTAGTATTTACCTGCTTGCCAACTATAATCATCTGTGTTTGAACTCAAGATAACTAACTTTCCGGTCCAATAGTACCCTTGCCAATAGTTAAAACTCATTTCAAGATAGAAAGATATGTCGGCATAGTAACTGTCAGTAAAGAGTTTTATGCAGCCGCCGTCATAGCCACCTCGCAGGTCAAATGTTCGGCCAAGTCGGCTGAGTTCGCCTCGCATTGTTGAGCCCTCTTCAAACCATAACTTCAGATAGCAATTGGGTTCATATTCTGTCGCCACAATAGCTTCGTCGGGATAACAACCATAGTTGTATATTTCGCAGTGCCATGTCTTGACTTCGCCTTGTTCGCCGAGATCGAGCTGATATCGGCTGGCACTCTCACATACTTGCTCGTGTTCACAGTGCCACATCCAGTCACCATATGCTGCGTCAATATCTGAGACTTCTCCAACAGACACGGAATCTTCTACAATATTATCTTCATTTTCACGGTTGCTACACCCAAAGTTGTCACTGAATAAGAAAGATAAGCAAAATATAACAAAAAATACTATCAATGTTATAGCGCAGCCCTTCATGTTAGTGCGACCGGCAGTTTGAGATTTGACGGTTTTTGGCTCTGTAGGGGCTGAATTGACGACTGTTTTTGGAGTGAAGTTTTGTGTCGGCTTCTCTGCTTGTGGGATGGGTTGGGAGTTAAGGGCTGCCGAGAATTGCGCTGCCGAGTCAAAGCGGTCGTGTGCGGCGAGCGACATCGCACGTTCGACAGCCATGCGGATGTTGGCCGGTACGGTCGCCGGTAACGGGTCGAGCGGCGTTGTCATGCGCAGCAAGCTCTCGGTCGGCGTCTTGCCCGTGAGCATATAATAGAGCGTCGCGCCTATGGCATAGATGTCGGTCTGCGGTGTGAACCGCGACACGTCGCTATATTGCTCGATCGGGGCAAAGCCGCGGCTGACACCGACAGGCGTCGTTGACGTCTCGGCGTTGCTGCCGTCATATTGCTTTGAGATGCCAAAATCGATCACCTTGATGTTGTCGTCGCGGTCAATCAGTATGTTGCCCGGCTTGATGTCGAGGTGCAGCACATTGTGACGATGAATGTTGTCGACCGCATAACAGATCTCTGACGCATACTTCAATGCCTTTTCATTGCTGAGCGGTCCGCTGCTTTTTATCAGGTCAGAGAGTGACTGCCCCTCGATGTATTCCATCACCATGTAGGCTGTGCCGTTCTCCTCAAATATGTCAATAACCGAGACGATGTTTGGGTGGCGCAGCGACGACAGCAGGTGAGCCTCTTTGATGAGCTTCTGACGAAAACGCCTGAACATCTCTGAGCCTGACTGTGTCGCGGTCGTGAGCACTGTCAGTCCGTCGACATCGCGCGTGCAATAGTCGGCAAAGAAGAATTCTTTGATGGCGATAGTGACTTTTGTCTTGTGCGAGCCGAGCGCTCCGTTGATTACAGTCTGTGCCGAGGCTCTGTACGTGATGCCAAAGCCTCCTTGACCGATGACCGCCTCGATGACATACTTGCCGTTTTGCAGCTGCGTGCCGGGCTTGAGTTGCGTCTCCATAGAAATCAGTTTTTTATACTACAAAGATAACTCATTTTATTCAAAAAACGGCCCTCCGATGGCCCGAAGTAAAAAAGAGAGGGCGCTCAGCGAGCACCCTCCTTATTTCTGTCGTCAGACAATTGCTTTGATTTGCGGTAGAAACATGTCACGCATACCAAGATGGCAAACGCAGAGAGCAACTTCCACCATTGGCCGTCCCACAACACGAAGTCAAAGACACGGACCACGAGAATGATTGCGCTGACAATGGTAAGCGTCAGCCACAGATAGGTTTTGAATTTAGGAGACAGCATTGTAATTAACGGTTATAGAAGGCGAGGATGCGCGATCTGAGCAGTTGTTCGTAGCGGGCCTGCAGGTGCTCAGAGGTAGCGCGGATGTAGTTTGTTTTAGCTTGGTCATACTCGGTTGCCGTTGCGCGTCCGTAGTCATATTTGGCGCTCATGGCGTCAAAGGCCGCGCGTGTGGCCTCGACAGCGACTGCACCTGCAATGACCTTTTTGTCAGCCGAGACAGCTTGGTAGTACGCCTGATTGATGGCCTTGTAGAGGTTGTTTGACGCATCTTCGAGGTCAAGTTGGGCTGTTGTGAGGCGATTGTGTGCGCGGCGTATGTTGTTGCGTGTGCTGAAGGCGTCAAAGATCGGTATGCGGAGCGAAAAACCGACATAGGTATTGAAGTTGTCGCGCATCTGGCGGCCGAAACTTTCGTTGGGCATTCCCGACACGGTGTAATATTGGCTGCCGACCGATGTGGAGAATGACAGGGTGGGGATGTAGCCCGTCTGTGCTACTTTTATCGCTGCGCGTGCCGACTCGATATTGGCACGTGCAAGAAGCATCGACGAGTTGTGGGCAAGAGCGTTGGTGTAGACAGTCTCTGCGTCGGGGATGAGAATGTCATCATCACCGAGCGCCGATATGTCAAAATCTGATTCGGCGGGTAGGTTGAGGAGCAATTTGAGGTCGAGAAGCGCCAATGTCGCATCGTTGTCGGTCGTCACCACTGTCAGTTCGTCCTGCGCTAATTGCGACTGAGCCTCGATCAGGTCGAGCTCGGGTATGCGGCCGGCGTCAAGCAGTTCGCGTCGACGCACGACCTCCGACGCTGACAGGTCGCGTTGCAGTTCCGCAACGGTTGTGAGCTCGCGGGTGTATAAGACCTGGAGATAGGCCGAAATGACGTTCAGTGTCAGGTCGTCGCACACTTTGTCGAGGCTGAGCACGAGCGCTCTCAAATCGGTGCGCGATTGGTCGAGACGCCTTTTAGCTGCAAGGCCCTGAAAAAGCGGCAGCTCGGCACCCACCTGCCACCCAGACTGTGATGTGTTGCGGTTGGCATAGATATTTTCGGATGTCAGACCGCGACCAAAGCTCCATGACTGGCTTGCACCGGCTGAGACGTTTGGTAAAAAGGCATCTTTTGCAGCTGTCACCTCGATTTGACCGCCTGTGATGTCTGCACGGCTTTTGAGTACCTGCACGTTTGTGTCAATGGCGTAGTCGATACATTCGTCGAGTGTCCAGGTCTTGGCCGATAATGTCATGAGCGATAACACTGCGACCGCAGTGATGAAAACCTTTTTCATAGGGCAATTAGTTTGATTTGCCGCGGAGGCGGTCGTTGATATTGATTCCGCTCTTGACTTGTATATTCACGCCATCGCTTATGCCGGTGGTGATTTCGCGGCGCTCAAACTGTTGTTTACCTACCGAGTCAGTCAGCACGTAAACGTATGTCTTATTACCCTCAAATTCAATCACCGATTCAGGGATAGTCAGAGTGTCTGATACCCTGCTCAGCGACACGGCTGCATTGGCGCTGTATCCGGCGCGGATCTGTGACTCGTCGCCCGGGTTGACCGCAGCTTTGATTTCAAAGGTGTTTGTTCCGTTTGTCTCCGTTCCTTTGGGAGAAATATACTCAATAATTGCAGGTGAGCTAAAGTCGGGTATTGCGCCGATGGTGATTGTCATCGGCTGGCCTATTGAAAGCATACCCACCTCAGTCTCGTCGACTTTGCCTTTGAAAATCAAGTCGTTCATATTGGCGACGGTCGCAATTGTCGTGCCGTCGTTGAACGTGTTAGCCTGGATGACCGAGGTGCCGACCTTGACCGGAACGTCAAGGATGAGCCCCGATATTGTCGAGCGCACCAATGTGTTTGAGCCTTGCGCGTCCGAGAGAGAGACGCCGTCGCGCACAATGCTGTATGAGTCTTGAGCAGCAGCGAGGTCTTGCTGAGCCTTGTCGAGAG
>CAZKYR010000008.1:8251-16525 GCA_964557035.1 uncultured Bacteroides sp.
CTCGCGCGACACCACTTTCTTGTCATACAAAAGTTTTGTACGGTCATATTTGATTTTTGCATCATCTGCAGCGAGCTGAGCTTGTTTGACTGCTGACTGTGCCTGCGACAGCTGACCCTCGTCAGGCACCACCTTGATGCGGGCGATGATGTCACCTTCTTTGACCATGTCGCCGGCCTCGACATTGATTTCGGCGATGATGCCCGAAATTTGAGGCTTTATGGCGATTTCGTCACGAGGCTCGATTTTGCCTGTGAGCACGGTCGACCGGTCGATGTTGCCCTCGGTAGGAGAAACAATTTCATAGACAACTTCTTTAGGGCGCGAGTTCATGTACAGATATACAAATGTGGCTACAATGATGATTGCGACGAGCGCCCACAGCAGATATTTAATAATTCTTTTCATTGTTTTTTGTTTGTCTACTCCTAAAGACGCCGCAAAATGCAGAAAGTTACATCAGAGCGAAAAAAATATTAATTTTTGTATGAAATTTTTGTCTCATCCCATTTATCTTTAGGCGATGTCGCAGCCTTGGGATAACCGAACGAAATGATGTTGAGCGGCACGAGCGTGTCGGGCAGAGCGAGGATGCGGCTCAGGATTTCGATACGGTCTGCTTCGGGATATACTCCGCACCACACAGCTCCCACACCCTGCGCGTGGGCGGCGAGTAACATATTCTCAGACGCGGCCGAACAATCAAGCACCCAGTTGCCGGCTGTCGGCGTGTCCGAATCCATCGTTGATGACATGTTGCCACACACCACGATGTCAAAAGCTGAGTTACCCACCATCTTGGCGTATTTGAAGTCTGAGACGATCGAGTCTTTTATCGCCTGATTTTTTATGACGACAAAATGCCACGGCTGCTTGTTGGCTGCAGTCGGTGCGGCCATTCCGGCGCGCAATATCTTCTCGATGACGCTGTCCGGCACTTGCTTGTCGGCATATTCGCGCACACTCGTGCGGGTCATGATGCATTCGAGGGCATCGTTGTCTGTGGTGTCGGCCTGAGGGGTTGTAGTCAAGAAGTAGCGTGCGGTCACGGCCGCCAGGGTAATCGTTAGCCCGAGTATTATGCAGCTTGTAGGTTTCATGCTTATATTTGTCCTAATAAATTGCCCGTCGGACACACAAAGTGGCAGAAGGGACGGTTGATAAAAAGAGATAACACGATGAAGAGCGCGCCGATTGTGATCACTATCCACGATGCGCTTGTGACGATGAAGGCTGTGAAGATCTCATAGTCGATCCACTGCGCTCCTATGCCGAGATAGAGAAGGGTGATCAGCGCGATCCAAAGAATTTGTTTAAACGTAGTCAGGCGTTTGACGGTTTTCGCTGACAGATGTATCTTTATGCCGCATATGTCTGAGGCAAGTTCTTGAAGCGAGCCAAACGGACATATCCAGGCGCAGTAATAGCTTTTTTTGCCGGCGAGCGGATATATAAAGCCGACACAGAGCAGCAGAGCTGTCGTCACAGAGGCTATCGTCATCGTCACGCCGTTAGCAAAGAAATTCATCATCATGGCATAGTCGATGAATGTTCCGCCCCAGAAGCCGAGCACGCCTGCGTTGGCGAGTTGCTGCACGATGCGGTATTTTTTGTTTTTCACAAACAGCGGCACGATCGCGCCACACAGTATGACTGCCAGTATCAAATACTCCTTGACACCCGCGCGCCGCGTATTGTCGGTTGACAGGGCTTTGTCAGACGCGTATGCAGCGCCGGCTCTGACATTGGCGATAAATGCCCGTGAAGAATAGGTCGCGCCCGTGACGGCATCAACCTCCATTGTAGTGGCCTCGGCGAGCGTCTTGCCGTCCCACGCGTGTGTGAGTCCCGATTTCTCGAGCCTGTTGAAAAAAGCCGGTGATTCGCTGTTCACGAGCGGTTTTATCGAGTCGATGACGCCGTCACTGACATAGATGTCGAGCGGCACCGGACCGCCATAGCCGGTTATATCCTTGCCGATCTCGGTTGTATTGATGACTATTTCGCCTCCGGCACCGGATGTTATCGTCTGTTCGGACGGTTGCGGGCTATAGCCCCAAAAGCGGCCTTCGTGCACCGCGGCGAGTGTCGCCACGATGACGAACATTGCTATGAACGATACATATTTCATCGCTCATCAACATTCATAGTCAACACATGCGCGAGCCTCTTTGTGTCCGGCCAAAAGTCCTGCGGCAGCCACGTGGGCCGGATGCTTTGCATAGACCTCGACATCAGCCATGGTCGGCACGATTGCCGTGAGCACTACATCCCAATCCTCGGCGGGATTCATGTTGATGCCAACCTCGATTGACTGCAGTACATCAATTTGAGCCGGCAGCGCAATCAATGCATCGCGAAAAGCCTCGGCAACCTGCCGACGTTCGGTCGGCGTGCCGGTCAGTTTGAAAGTTACTATATGTTTAACCATGATTTGATTTATTTTTGATTATCGGGTTGTTTCGCACTTGCGTTTATTTTGACATCGCATACAGACGCTCGCGTGCGGCAGCCACGCGCTCGTCAGTGATATAGTCGTCATATTCGGTCATCTTGTCGATGATGCCGTTGGGTGTAAGCTCGATGATGCGGTTGCAGACGGTTTGTATAAACTCGTGGTCGTGCGACGACATCAGGATGTTGCCCTTGAAGTTTTGCAACGTATTGTTGAAGGCTTGGATAGACTCGAGGTCGAGGTGGTTGGTCGGAGAGTCGAGAATCATGGTGTTGGCGTTGCGCAACATCATGCGGGCTATCATGCAACGCATCTTTTCGCCACCTGAGAGCACCGACGCTTTTTTGAGTACTTCTTCACCCGAAAATAGCATTTTGCCGAGGAATCCCTTGAGGTAGATTTCGCTCGAATCATCGCTGAACTGACACAACCAATCGACCAGATTGAGGTCTGTGTTGAAGAAAGACGAGTTGTCGAGCGGCAGATAGGCGGTTGTGATCGTCTGTCCCCAGTCATACGAGCCTTCATCGGGCTTGCGGTTGCCGGTGATGATCTCAAACAGAGCTGTCATCGCGCGCGGGTCGTGGCTCAAGAAACAAACCTTGTCACCCTTTTCAATCTGAAAGTTGACATCCTTGAACAGCGTCTCACCGTCGACAGTGGCCGTCAGGCCGTGTACCTCAAGAATCTTGTTTCCCGGCTCGCGGTCAGGGGTGAAGATGATGCCGGGGTAGCGGCGCGATGAGGGTTGGATTTCCTCAACATTGAGTTTCTCGAGCATCTTTTTGCGCGAGGTCGTCTGCTTTGATTTGGCAACGTTGGCACTGAAACGTTGGATGAACTCGAGCAGCTCCTTGCGTTTCTCCTCTGCTTTTTTGTTCTGTTGTTGCTGTTGGCGCAGAGCCAATTGAGAAGATTGATACCAGAATGAATAGTTGCCCGCAAATAGCTGGAGTTTGTTGTAGTCGATGTCGAGAGTGTGGGTGCTTACTGAGTCGAGGAAGTGACGGTCGTGGCTCACGACCAAAACAGTATTTTCAAATTTGCTCAGATAGTCCTCGAGCCATGCAACGGTGTCAAGATCGAGGTCATTGGTGGGCTCGTCGAGGAGCAGGTTGTCAGGATTACCAAACAGCGCTTTTGCGAGCAACACACGCACTTTCTCGTTGCCGCTGAGGTCTTTCATCAACATGTAGTGACGATCCTCCTTGATGCCGAGGCCGCTGAGCAATGCCGCGGCATCGCTCTCGGCATTCCAACCCTCGAGCTCGGCAAATCGCTCCTCAAGTTCTGAGGCACGGATGCCGTCGGCGTCGCTAAAGTCTTCTGTGGCATACAAAGCATCTTTTTCCGTCATTATATCCCACAAGACGGTGTGACCTTGTAAAACAGTGTCCATGACAGTGCACTCGTCAAACTTGAAGTGGTCCTGCTCGAGCACACTCATGCGCTCGCCCGGTCCTTGTGACACTGTGCCGTGGGTAGGCGACAGTTGGTCGCTCAAGATTCGCATCAGTGTTGATTTGCCGGCTCCGTTTGCGCCGATGATGCCATAGCAGTTGCCGGGTGTGAATTTGAGGTTGACGTCCTGAAAAAGGACACGTTTGCCAAATTGTATGCCTAAGTTGTTAACGCTTATCATATTTGTAGGTAGTATTATTTATCAGTGAAATATGCTTTTGCCAATGGTCTCAGATTGTAGTGCGATGCCATTGTCTGACCGTATGCACCGGCCGATAAAATTTGCAGAATGTCGCCTCTGCGCAATGGAGGCAGTTCGACATCGGTGCCGAATACGTCCGAGCTCTCGCATATCGGCCCGACGACATCATATTTTTCGGTCGCAGCTGTTGTTTTGTGCTCGGGGGCGATAATAGCGTGTCGCGCACCATAGAGGGCCGGACGCAACAAATCGTTCATGCCCGCATCGATGATGGCAAACTTGCGACCGAGTCCCTGCTTGATATACAGCACTGTCGAGACCAGTGTCCCACACTGTCCCACGATGCTGCGGCCAAGCTCGACATTGATTTTGACACTCTCTTTTACCCTGAGGTTGGCTCTGATGGTGTCAAAGTAAGACTCAAAGTCAGCAACCGGATGTTCTATCGGATTATCATAATCTATGCCTAAGCCACCTCCGAGATTGATTGAGCAGAGAGTGTCACACACTCGGCTCATATCCTCAAAGAGTTGCGAGGCAGTACGACACATATGCGCAATCGGCTCCATGTCGGTGATTTGGCTCCCGATATGAAAGTGCAGTCCGGTCAGCACGATATTTGGCAACTCCATTGCACGTTTGACTGCATGAAGCGTCTGCGAGATGTCGATGCCAAATTTGTTTTCGGCTAATCCGGTAGTTATCTTAGCATTGGTGTGAGCATTGACGTGTGGATTGATGCGCAATGCCACCTGTGCGGTGTATCCGGCATCTGACGCCAACTTGCTGATAACCTCAAGCTCTGCCTCGCTCTCGACGTTGAGGCAACTGATGCCGGTTGCTAATGCGAGGTTGATTTCGTCATCGGTTTTACCAACGCCGGCCATCACGATTTTATCGGGCATGAAACCGGCATCGACGGCAGCCTTCAATTCGCCGCCGCTGACGCAGTCGGCTCCAAAACCGGCATCGGCTATGATTTTGAGGATTTGTGGTTCGCAATTGGCTTTTAGTGCGTAGTGTACACAAATGTCGCCACAATGACGGCGCACACAATCGAGTGTGCGCACAAGCAATGAGGTGTCGTATAGATAATATGGAGTTTTGATCGGCCGGCTTAGCATTTGAAAAGTTTGTCACTCAAAGCGTTCAGAGCGGCGATTTTGTCTTCGCGCCTTACCAGAAACGAGATGTTGTAGTTGCTGCCTCCGTATGAGATCATGCGCACCGGGATGTCGCGCAACGCATCGAGAGCCATGGCTTCAAAGCCTCGGTTATTCCATTCGAGGTCGCCCACGACACAGATGATGACCATGTCGCGATCGACCATGACAGTGCCAAATTGTTTAAGCTCTTCGATGATGTTAAACAGGTTTGCCTCGTTGTCTACGGTCACAGACACGCCAACCTCTGATGTGGCGACCATGTCGATGGCTGTTTTGTATTTCTCAAATGTTTCAAACACTTTGCGCATGAATCCGTAGGCGAGCAGCATGCGGCCGCTTTTGATCTTGATGGCCGTGATATTGTCTTTGGCAGCGACAGCCTTGATGCGTTTTGATGCACGGGTGTTGTAGATGAGGGTGCCGCGGGCTTCGGGTTGCATCGTGTTTTTGAGACGCACGGGGATGCCGTTGAGCTTTGCGGGGAGCACGCAGGTGGGGTGCAGAATTTTTGCTCCGAAGTATGCCAGCTCGGCCGCTTCTTCAAAGTGGAGCTCGTCGACCGGCTCGGTACCCTCGACAAAACGAGGATCGTTGTTGTGCATGCCGTCTATGTCGGTCCATATCTCGATTTCTTCAGCATCGATGACAGCGCCGATGATTGATGCGGTCAAGTCCGAGCCTCCGCGTTGGAGGTTGTCGATCTCGCCATATGCGTTGCGGCAGATATATCCCTGAGTGATAAAAAGCTCGGCATCGGCATGTTTCTCAAGCAGAGCGTTGAGTTTTTGCTTGATATATTGATTGTCAGCCTCGGCATTCTTGTCGGTGCGCATGAATTCGAGCGCCGGCAGCAGCGCCGAGTTTACGCCATGTTCACACAGATAGAGATGCATCAATGCTGTCGACATCAGCTCACCTTGCGCCAGAATCTCACGTTCTTCAAACATAGTGAACACATCCTTGAAAAACGAACGGATATAATTAAAACATCCGTTGATTTCCTTTTGGGCCATCATGCGATAAGTCTCGGTGTCATACAGCTCGGCTATAGTCTCGTCATATTTGGATTTGAGAGCATTGATCGTCTCCTTGGCTCCGTTGATGTTCTTTTTATAGAGATAGTCGGCTATCTCGACCAGAGAGTTTGTTGTCCCTGACATCGCTGACAGTACAATGATGTTTTTGCCTCGCTCGGTAATCAGACGTGCTACATCCTTGATGCGTTGGGCTGACCCCACAGAGGTGCCTCCGAATTTCAGTACTTTCATATTGTTGACACTAATTTGACTGACTTAAAGTTATGATTCGGTCTCTTGCTGATTTTTATTGTCAATGAGTTGCTTGTTCTCGCATTTGAGTATTCGAGCCGGATAGCGGGTGATGAACTCGTGATTGTGCGTTGCCATGATCACGGCCGTGCCTCCCTCGGCTATTTCGTGAAGTTGCCTCAGGATATTATCGCCTGTTTCGTGGTCGAGATTGCCGGTTGGCTCATCGGCCAAAATCAGTTTTGGCTCATTGAGCAATGCCCGGGCGATGACAATGCGTTGCTGTTCGCCTCCCGACAACTCGTGAGGCATTTTGTATGATTTGTTTGTCATGCCGACACGACTGAGCACCTTGTCGATGCGGGCATCAATTTCGTGGCGTTCGGTCCAACCGGTCGCCTTCAGTACAAATTTGAGGTTCTCATACACAGTGCGGTCGGTCAACAGCTGGAAGTCTTGAAAAACGATGCCCAGCTTGCGTCTCAGCATCGGGATTTCATTTTTTCGCAGTGACACCATGTCATAGTCGAGAACCTTTGCTTTGCCCGATGTCACCGGTATGTCGGCATAGAGTGACTTGAGCAATGAGCTCTTGCCGCTGCCGACACGGCCTATCAGATAGACAAACTCTCCGGCATTTATTTCAAAAGATACATGTTTGAGGACAACAAGCTCTTTGCGCAATATCTCGACATCATTATATTCTATCAAGCTCATAGGTCAGCAGGTGTAATTAATTGCCAAGTTCGGAAATGAATTTGATGCGCATCAGACGTATTTCCTCGTCATTGTATTCGCCCGACAACTCATTGATGGCGGTTTGCAGGTCGTCGGTCTCGCTCTCTTTGAAGTAAAGGAACAAATCTTCCTGACGGTCCTCATCCATCACTTCGTCAAGAAAATAATTGATGTTGATTTTGGTGCCTGAGTAGACAATAGCTTCAATCTCGCTGAGCAACTCGTCAAACTCAAGTCCTTTTGAGGCCGCTAACTCATCAAGGGCAATCTTGCGGTCAATGCCCTGGATAATCGAGATTTTGAGTTTGCTCTTGTTGGCTACCTGACGTACACGCAGGTCGACCGGACGGTCAATCTCGTTCTCATCGACATGAGCCTTGATGACGTCGAGGAACTCACGCCCGTAGCGTTGGGCTTTGCCGGCTCCCACGCCTGTGATGTTTTGCAGCTCCTCGATGGTGACGGGGTAGGTTGTGGCCATCGCCTCGAGCGACGGGTCCTGAAAAATCACATAGGGTGGCACGTCGAGTCGCTTGGCTACTTTTTTGCGCAAATCCTTGAGAATCGAGTACAGCACCGGGTCGACGGCCCCCGAGGCGCCGCTGTTGACCGGCACTATGTCATCTGACTCAGAGAAGTCATTGTCCTCGACAATCTTGAATGATTGTGGCGACTTGAGGAACTGCTGTCCCTGCTCGGTGAGCTTGATGATGCCATAGTTTTCGATATCGCGTATAAGATAGCCGGCAATTATAGCCTGCCGTATCACGGCATTGATGTGTCGTTCGTCTGATGTAGGCAGGCACCCGAACACTTCGAGTTCGTTGTGGCGATGCATTTTCACATCGTTTGTCTCCTTGCCAATGAGAACGTCAACTATATGGTCGGCTTTGAATTTTTCTTTCAATGCCGTCACTGTCTCGATGACGGCGCATAAATCGTCTTTTGCTTCCACTTGTTTTTTGGGATTTAAACAATTGTCAC